>NZ_DBHIIC010000004.1:0-886 GCF_057248345.1 Filifactor sp.
CCTACACGAACCTAGATTTTGTTTTATAAAGTATTTAAATAAAATTATTTTTATTTTTTTATACAATATCAAACTGTTTCACGTGAAACATTTATTATTTATGATACGGCTCATGATTCAAAATACGATAGGCACGATACAGCTGTTCTCTGAGTAACACACTTTTCATCTCTTTGGAAATCGGTAAACTGCAAAAAGAAAGCGATATCATTTCTTGTTCTTCATTCTGTTCTATCTCCTCTAAACAAAAAATAAGATGACTGTTTCCCAATACACTATACTCTGATATCTTTTCTGCCAATTCTTCTGAAGAAACGGTGTCTGTACCTGTTTCTATCTTCAAAACAATACAACCTTCTTTATTTTGCCATTTTTTATCCAATTTATGAACCTTTTTCAGTTTCACATATCTAGTTAATCTCTTTTCATATTCTTCTATTGCTTTTTGATAAAAAGACAGTTTCTTTTGTTTCGATTCTACAATTGTAATATTCATCATACATTCCTTACCCTACTTTTTTTCTGATTGAATACTTCGATAAGACGGGATATTTTGCACTGACTCTGATGATTTAATTGCATCGATAACTGCAAGTTTCATTGCCTCCTGTGCCAGATAGCAAACGGTATCCAAATTTGCTGTTACTTTCCCTGATGCCATCGTAAAAATCGTATCTCCGTCCATACTTGTATGAATTGGGCGAATAGAAAGTGCATATCCGTTATGCGCTACTTCAGATACTTTATTACACTCTGTTTTAGTTAGTTTTGCATTCGTCAAAATACATCCTATGGTAGTGTTTTTTCCTGATAAGTCTCTTTCTGCTCCCTCTAACATCAGATGATGAGAAGAAATGATTTCTGTTTTATCATCATTCAATACACC
>NZ_DBHIIC010000004.1:896-87739 GCF_057248345.1 Filifactor sp.
CCCCTGCCAATATCATTTCTCCTTCATAAACTTCACCACAAGCATTGACACATACATAAGAACCTACTTTCAATCCATTTTCAAGACCTAATTCGATATATCCCGTTCCACCTTTCATTACGGTATCAAACCCACGCAATTTCCCGACAGTCGCACCGCAACCTGCTCCGATATTTCCTGTCAAAACCTCATTGGATGCTTTTTTTGCTGCTAAATATCCCATTTGTTTATTTGGACGTATATGAGGATTTCCTACAGCTAAATCAAAAAGTACTGCACCACATACAATCGGCACTTTTGCAACCCCGACATCAAATCCGATTCCTTGTTCTTCCAAATAATCCATGACTCCACAGGTGCTTTCCAGTCCGAATGCAGAACCTCCCGACAACACGACACTATGTACTTGCTCTACTGTTTTTTCCGATTTTAACAAATCTGTTTCTCTTGTTCCCGGAGCAGATCCTCTTACACAACAACCTGCAGTTGCTCCGTCCTTTGCAATAATGACTGATACCCCCGTCAAAGCTTCCGAATTCTCTTGTGTTCCTATCTCAAATCCCTCAATCGTGATTGTCTTTTTCATGGTTCTTACTCCTTTTCTTCTACTTTATGTTCCGTCATACTGTATCAAACTAATTTCCATCCACTTTTCTGACTCTGCATGATATTCATTTATTTCAAAAATCATATCTTTTCTTACTTTATCTTTCCGGTTTCGTTATTGATTTCTTCGTTTCTGTTATTGATTTTGGTATCGATGAAACTAAAAAAATAAAAACCACAATTTGTCAAAAACAATGTTTTAGGAAACAACCAACCAATCTACACCTCTTCATTCGTATCTTTTTTTGCAGGAACCCTTACCAACTTGTTATTTTCTTCCTCTCATTGTAATCATCTTCAAAAGTAATACTCTTCCAAAACTCAATCCATAAACCAATCCATGTCAAAAATTTATGTGTTTATGATAACGCATTATCCTATCGGTATTCGTTTTCGATATGGTTTCGGTATCAAAACCACTTTACTATATTTTTGCCAAAATCAAAAGAAAAATTCTCTTTGTTTTTCAACAAATAAATGAACTACGTCAATATCTACCATTTTATCGATACCATTGCAATCTTATCTTCAATCTATCCTTCGTCAAGACATAAAAAATCGATGAAGAAGGAATTTCCTTCTTTCATCGATTCAATTACTCTTATTCAATCATATTTTTTATCACATTATTTTGATTACAATCACACTCCACAAAATACAATTACTCTGTATATTTCGTAATTTGTATTTTATCCAATGCTTTTCCTACAATAAAGAACAATACTGCTCCCATCAATCCTTGTGTGCAGTTGGACGGAACGGATGACAATGCGACAGCAAAACTTCCTTTTAGGATAGTTCCTCCAATTAAATATCCTACTACCATCACAACAAATCCTGCCAACACGCCGACAACTGTACTGACAGAAAAGAATTTTTCTTCTTTTGATTCATATTTGGAAAAGTATCCTACTACAAAACCCATCAACGCTTTAATAACAAAGGTAAATGGTGCCCAATGTCCATAACCTGAAAAAACATCAGCAAACATGGAGCCGATTCCACCTGCAAGCGCACCGTTTCTTCTTCCGAAGAACACAGCAATCAAAAATATCATGCTGTCCCCAAAATGTATGTATCCTTCCGTCATTGGAACCGGAATTTGAATAATCATCGTACTTACGGTAACCAACGCAATAAATAGAGCACTTAATACTAATTTTTTCAAAGATGTTGTTGTATTCATCTTCTTCCTCCTTTTATTCAATTTTGTCTGTTTTTGATTATGATGTATGATAAAAAATAAAATGAATTTTCTACTGTTCTAATCAATATAACCAATGATAATATTAACTGTTTTCAAATTAGAAATCAAGAATTATTATTTGTTATTTTTTTATCATACAAAAAATGTCATCCGAATTTTTATATTTTCTGTGGATATTATTTATTTTTTATCCACATATTTTGTTGAAGTTTTTGTTAACTTTTGGTATATTATCTTTGCTTGTTGATAACTTTACAAAAAGTTATCCATTTATCCACATCCTGTGTATAACTTTGTGGATAAACTATCATTTTTTATCACAAATATGAATAATTATCTCATTTTCATAAGTTATCCACAATATATTCATATTTTTTTATTTTTAAAATATTTTTAAGTTATCTACAGAATTTTACTTTTTTTTATTACTTATACACAAAATTATAACCATCTTTTTTTGACCTATTTTATTCTGAAAGATTTTGATTTTTTTGTGGATAATCCCTCAAAAAAGTAAAAAAATTAGTTTGGGAGGGTAAGTTATGAACGCACAAGAACTATGGAAAGCAGTCAAAAAAGAATTTGCTGAGAAAGTATATCCGGAAACAAGTGTAATATACAAAACTTTCATTGATCACCTGGAACCTTGTATGATTAGGAATCATAAATTGATTTTAATTTCTACAAGTCAACTGATATTAGAGATGGTGGAAAGAGAATACTTGGATATTCTAAACGATATTTTGGTAAGAAAAGCAAATTCTTCTCTATCTATTCAAGTGATTATGTCAATTGATGAGTTGGAAGTGGAAGAACAAACGGAAAAGAAAGATAGTTATCAAAAAAATATTACCTTAAATCAAAAATATACATTTGACAACTTTGTCGTAGGAAACAACAATTCCCTTGCGTATTCTGCAGGTGTAGCTGTAGCAAACGATCCTGCACATTCTTACAATCCTCTGTTTATCTACGGAGGAGTTGGACTTGGAAAAACTCACTTGATGCACGCAATTGGAAACGAGGTGTTGTCTCAAAATAAAGATGCAAAAATTCTTTATCTTTCTTCAGAAACTTTCACGAATGACTTGATTAACTCCATCAAAGATGACACCAATGAAGAATTCCGTAACAAATATCGAAAAGATGTGGATATTCTTCTGATTGATGATATTCAATTTATTTCAGAAAAGGAAAGAACACAAGAAGAATTTTTCCATACCTTTAATACACTACACGGCGCAAATAAACAGATTATCATTTCAAGTGACCGTCCGCCAAAAGAAATTCCAATGCTGGCAGATCGTCTCAGATCAAGATTTGAAATGGGATTGATTGTTGATATTCAACCACCGGACTATGAAACCAGAATTGCTATTTTGAGGAAAAAAGCACAGGAAGACAAACGCAATGTTCCCGATGGTGTATTTGAATATGTTGCAAAAAATATTAAATCGAACATTCGTGAGTTGGAAGGTGCTTTGACAAGAATTTTTGCTTATGCCAATCTTACCAAAAAAGAACCGACACCTGAAATTGCAGAACAAGCATTAAAAGATATCTTTGAAAGCAAACAACGTGTGGAAATTACTCCAAACTTCATCAAAGAAAAAGTTGCAGAATCCTTCTCCATTCAAATGGATGATTTTTATTTAGACACTCGAAAACAAAAAATTGCTTATCCAAGACAAATTGCAATGTATCTCTGTCGTGAATTGACTGATTTGTCACTGACGAAAATCGCAACGGAATTCGGAAAAAAAGACCATTCTACTGTAATGCATGCTTGCGATAGAATCAAAAAAGATATCAGAACAGATGAAAAAATAAAAGAAAAAATTGAAAATCTGAAAAAAGACATTCAAAACGCATAATTTATCTGATTACTTTTTATGTTATTTAAATAACAAAGAAAGAGAAAAAGAAAAAAGTCTCCTAAAAAATTTTTTAATTTTTTTCTTTCTTTGTTATTTTTTTATTGTTTGAAATTTCAACGTTTCTTTTTATGGTGAATTTTTTTTATCTGCTCCATTTATCCACAATGACCTCCTTATGTTCTACTTTTTATCCACATACTTTTACCAAACTCTCTTTCCGATAAAATCACCCTTTATTTGAGTTATCCTCAAATCCACAGCCCCTACTACTACTACTAAAAATTGTTATTATTTATATTTACAGAGTACCTAGCCATAATTTCTCAACAAAAAAATTAGGTAGTACAGAATTCTTTTTTTTTGTGTATAATACAAATATAGAATTCACCGATAAAAGGAGATTGTATTATGAAATTTACTGTAAACCAAAGAGAGTTTTCTGAAGCGTTGGCAATTGCATCAAAAGCCATTATTAGTAAAACTCCTCTTGATATTTTAAAAGGATTTTATTTAGAAGCGTACGAAAATGAATTGACTATTACCGGTAATAATTTGGAAATTGGAATTCGTACTTCTATCGATGCTGTCGTTGAAGTAGAAGGAAAATCAGTTATCGATGCCAAAATTCTATCCGATATGATTCGAAAATTGCCGAATGAAAGAGTGACTGTTTCTATCAAAGACGGAAATGTTTTGTTACAATGTCAAAAATTGAAATTCAACATTAAAGAGATGCTAGATAACGGTTTTCCGACAGTAGATGAATTGGAAGAAGCAGTTTATCAAAATATTCGTCCTGAAATTTTGGAAGAGATGATTAAGAAAACGCATTTTGCCGTTACAATGGATGAAACCAAACCTGTGTTTATGGGAGAATTGGTAGAATTAGAAGATAATCAATTAAATATGATTGCATTGGACGGATTTCGTTTGGCGTATAAAAAATGTGAACTGAAGTCGTCTGTCGGCTCACGAAGTATGATTATTCCGGGAAAGACAATGGTTGAAATTATGAGACTTTGTCAAACCGTAGAGGATGATGTGAAAATCGGAATCGAAGACAGACATGCGAGTTTCTTATTTGGAAGAACTCTTGTCAACACACAGTTGATTCAAGGGGAATTTTCAAAATACGAAGAAATTATTCCAAAGGAATTTTCGACTAAAATCAAATTGAATCGTCAAAAATTTATTGATGCCTTAGATCGTGCGACTTTGGTTTCTAAAAACTATTTGGTGAAACTTCTGATTCAAAATGATGAGCTTATCATTACTGCACATGATAATGAAGTTGGAAACTTGGAAGAGATTTTGGATGTTGAATTAGAAGGAAAAAATTTGGAAATTGCATTTAACATTCGATTTTTCTTAGATTCCTTGAAAGTGATGGAAGATGAGTATATTTATATGAACTTCAATACGAATGTGAGTCCTTGTATCATAAAACCGGAATTCGAAACAGACTATACTTATTTGGTATTGCCGGTTCGTATTTAATAACAGATTATCTTCAAAAACTTTTTTACACATCTGTTCTTATCCTGTACCGGTATAAAAACAGAGGGAATCATAATTGACAGAAAATAAATATGTGATACAATGATAGGGACAGGTTAATTATTGTATTACATAAAATATAGGAGGAAATTTGAAATGAAATGTTTAATTACTGAATTAGTACATCCATCAGGTGTGGATATTCTAAAACAACATTATGATGTAACTTTGGCTTACGGAAAGAGCTTAGATGAAGTAAAAGAAATGGTAAAGGATTATGAAATTCTAATCGTTCGTTCTGATACACCGGTTCAAAAAGATATGATTGATGCCGGAGCAAAATTAAAAGTAATCGGAATGGCAGGAATCGGTCTTAACCATATTGATACAAAATATGCAGAAGAAAAAGGTATCAAAGTATTCAACGTAAAAGATGGAAGTATCGATTCCGTTGCAGAATTGGCATTAACATTGATGCTTACTGTAATGAGAAAAGTAAACCCTGCAAACAATGCGGTAAAACAAGGTAAATGGGATAAAATGGGATTCACAGGAAACCTATTAACAGAAAAAACAGTTGGTATTTTAGCTGTAGGAAGAATCGGAAGCCGTGTTGCAAAGCTTTGTCAAGGATTTGGATGTAACGTAATCGGATACGATCCATACCTTCCACAAGAAGTAGCTGATCAAATCGGAGTAAAATTGATGAGCTTGGATGAAGTATTGAAAACAGCTGATATTTTATCTATTCATATGCCTTTGACACCTGAAACAAGACATATGATTGGTAAAGAACAATTAGATATGATGAAAGAAGGAAGTTTCTTATTCAACCTTGGAAGAGGTGGACTTGTAGATGAAGATGCATTGTATGATGCATTAAAATCAGGACATATTGCAGGAGCAGGACTTGACGTTGTTGAAGTAGAACCACCTTCTCCTGACCATAAATTATTCGAATTAGATAACTGTATCATTACTTGCCATATCGGAGCAGGTTCTTATGAAGCTCAAGAAAAAATTGCAAAATCTTTAGCAAATCAAATTATCGAATACTTGTCAAAATAAATGTTTAATTTGATGGTTTAATAAGAATATAAAACTGATGTGAAAGTTACGACGTGACTTTTCGCATCAGTTTTTTTTATAGAAATTCATTTGAAAATAAATTTTATAAAACATTTAAAATATTTTTGAAATGATTTTAAAATAGGAGTATCATACTAGATATATTTTTTGATAACTTTTTTTGAGATGGATTTGAAAAAGTAGAGATAGAGATACGTTATAGAAAAAAGATACTTTTTATATATGCTATTTTTTGTGTAAATAACTGGTTTTGAGTATAGATTTTTCTACATAAAAAAAAGCATATTTTATCATAGTTTTCTGAAAATTTTGTGGTATAATTGGCTTGTTAAATTATTTATATTCTCTAAAGAAAGAAGGGGATTTATGTTATTTCATTTGGGTTTGGATGTAGGATCAACCACAGTAAAATTGATTTTAATGAATGATGTGGGTGAAGTCCTGTATGAAGTATATCGAAGGCACAAGTCTGATGTCGTTGAAACAGTTAAAAATATCTTGAAAGAGGTATATGATAAATTTGGTAATTTAGATATTACCATTGCCGTTACAGGTAGTGGCGGTATGTTTGTTGAAAAATATTTCGGAATACACTTTGTTCAGGAAGTTGTTGCAGGAACAAAGGCTATTAGAGAGTATATTCCCGAAACGGATGTTGCAATTGAACTTGGAGGAGAGGATTCCAAAATCACTTATTTATCCGGAAATATTGAACAGAGAATGAATTCTATCTGTGCAGGAGGAACCGGTGCATTTATCGATCAGATGGCTTCCTTGATGGAACTGGATGCCGGAACATTGAATGAAAGGGCAAAACAGTATACTAAGATTTATCCGATTGCTTCAAGATGTGGAGTATTTGCAAAGACGGATATTCAAGCACTTATGAATCAAGGAGCATCGAAAGAGGACATTTCAGCCTCTGTTTTTCAATCAGTCGTGAATCAGACAATTTCTAACTTGGCATGTGGGAGACCAATCAAGGGAAACATTGCGTTGCTGGGAGGTCCTCTTCATTTTTTAAGTGAGTTAAGAGTGAGGTTTGAAGAAACGATAGGAAGAGATGAAAATACCTTTATCGTTCCTGAAAATTCTCAACTCTATGTTGCTTTAGGTGCTTGTTTAGCATCAAAATCCTGTGAAAAGACTACTTTTTTTGAATTGATCAAAAAGATAAACGGAGAAATTCTATTGGAGATAGACGAAAGTCAAACACTAGATCCTCTCTTTTATTCACAAGAAGAGATAGATGCTTTTAGAGAGAGTCATCGAGATGTGAAAGTACAAAACAACAGTATCGAGTCCTATCGTGGTCCGTGTTATTTAGGACTTGATGCGGGATCGACCACTTCAAAATTAGTGTTGTTGGATGATAATTCCAATATTTTGTATTCTCATTACTCAAACAATAACGGAAATCCTCTTGAAATAGCAGTTGAAGTATTAAAAGATATTTATGATAAGTTACCGGAAGGTGCTTGGATTGCATCTTCAGGTATTACAGGTTATGGAGAAGACTTTTTAAGAGCAGCGATTGGAATTGATGTCGGTGAAGTTGAAACGATTGCTCACTATACGGCAGCAAAATATTTTGAACCGGATGTTGATTTTATTTTGGATATAGGTGGCCAAGATATGAAGGCGATGCATATTTCAGATGGAATTATCGACTCTATTCAGTTAAATGAAGCTTGTTCTTCCGGTTGCGGTTCCTTTATTGAAACCTTTGCCAAGTCACTGGGTATGACGGTCGAAGAGTTCCAAAATGCCGCACTGCAAGCGGAAAGACCGGTTGATTTGGGTTCAAGATGTACTGTTTTTATGAATTCCAAAGTAAAACAGGCACAGAAAGAGGGAGCAAGCTCGAAAGATATTGCGGCAGGACTGTGCTATTCCGTCATCAAAAATGCACTTCAAAAAGTAATTAAATTAAGAGATCCAAGTAAATTGGGTACCAAAGTCGTTGTTCAGGGAGGTACTTTTTACGGAGACGGAATTTTGAGGGCATTTGAAAAAATTTCCGGTAAAACTGCGATAAGACCATCTATTTCCGGTCTAATGGGTGCGTTTGGTATGGCTTTGATTGCCAAAAAAAGACAACACGAAAAATCGACCTTATTTACTTTAGAACAATTGGAAAACTTTTCTTATAAACAAACAAATGCAAGATGTGGTCTTTGCTCTAACAACTGTGCTTTGACAGTCAATATTTTTTCTGACGGTTCCAGATATATTACAGGTAATCGATGTGAAAGAGGATTAGGAGTGAAAAAGGAGATTAAAACACTACCGAACCTCTATGATTACAAATATAAGAGGGTATTCGATTATGAGCCTCTTCCATTGGAACTTGCACCGATGGGAAGTGTCGGATTACCGAGAGTTTTGAATATGTATGAAAACTATCCTTTTTGGTTCCGATTCTTTACAGACCTGGGTTTTTCTGTTGTCCTCTCTGAAGATACGACAAGAAATACCTATGAAAAAGGAATTGCATCCATCACTTCGGAAACTTGTTGTTATCCGGCAAAAATGGTGCATGGGCATATTGAATCCTTGGTGGAAAGAGGAGTGAATCTTATTTTCTATCCTTCCGTTTTCTATGAAAAGAAGGAGTATGAAAAAAGTCAAAATCACTTGAATTGTCCTGTTGTGGCAGGTTATCCTGAAGTGATTAAGAATAACGTTGATTCCATAGAAGAAAAAGGAATAGAATATTTGAATCCGTTTCTTTCTTTTGACTCACAGAAGGGATTGACAAAAAGACTGTTTGAAGTGTTTGGAAAGAAAGGAATCAGCAAAGAGAGAATCAAATCAGCAGTTTCTTCTGCTTACCAAGAACTGGAAAAATACCGAGAAGATGTAGCAAGAGAAGGAAAAAGAGCATTAGAGTATATTGAAGAAAATCAGATAAAGGCAATTGTATTGGCAGGAAGACCTTATCATATCGATCCTGAAGTGAACCATGGAATACCGGGGTTGATTACTTCACTTGGCTATGCTGTGATTTCAGAGGATTCTCTAGTAAAAAACTATGAGATTTCACAAGAGCTGAGAGTTTTGGACCAATGGGTTTATCATTCAAGACTTTATCGTGCAGCAGAATTTGTCGGAAAGAGAAAAGACCTTGAAATGGTACAGTTAAACTCCTTTGGATGTGGTCTGGATGCAGTTACGACAGATCAAGTTAATGAAATTCTAAATGCCAACGGCAAAATATACACTGTCATTAAAATCGATGAGGTTTCAAATTTAGGTGCTATTAAAATCCGTTTGAGATCTCTGATGCAGGCACTGGAAGATAGAAAGTTTGTTCCAAAAGAAGAATATCGTTTGGATAATTTGAATATACCGTTTACCAAAGAGATGAAACGTGAATACACCATACTTTGTCCACAGATGGCAAAAGACCATTTTGAGATATTAGAGGGAGCATTGAAAAGTGAAGGGTATCGAATTGAATTTTTGCCGAATGTAAATTCACAAGTTGTGGAAGAGGGATTGAAGTATGTCAACAATGATGCTTGCTACCCTTCTATTATTGTAGTTGGTCAAATGATGGATGCAATCTCTTCCGGAAAATATGATGTCAACAAATTAGCACTTCTTATGACTCAAACGGGAGGAGCCTGCAGAGCTTCCAATTATGCAGGTTTTATCAGAAGGGCATTAAAAGACAGAGGGATGGAGCAGATTCCTGTCATAGCAATTTCAGCACAAGGAATCGAAAAGAATCCGGGTTTTCAAATTTCATTAGATTTGCTGAAAAAAGGACTTGGAGGAATTCTTCTGGGAGACCTGTTAATGAGATTGAGAAATGCTGTAAAACCTTATGAAAAAAATGAAGGGGAAGCGGATCAATTAAAATCTTACTATATTGAGAAATGTAAGAAGTTTGTTGTAAAACCGAATATGAGAGGATATAAGGCACTTGTAAACGAGATAGTGGATGCGTTTGAAAAGATTGAAGTCTATGATAAGAAGTTAATTAAAGTTGGAATTGTCGGTGAAATACTTGTCAAATATTTACCGGAAGCCAATAATAATTTGCAAGATATATTGGAAAAAGAAGGATGTGAAGTTGTTATGCCTGATTTAACCGATTTTCTGATGTATTGTTTGAGAAATTCCGTTCATAAGAGTGGTATTTTATCAAAATCCAAAATATCTGCGATATATAGTCAGATGGGAGTAGATTTCATCGAATATCTTAGAAAACCGATTAGAAAGAGATTGAAAAAATCACGTTTTCATGAACCGGAGTATATCGAAAACTTGGAAAAGATGGCAGAACCTATCGTATCTCTCGGAAATCAATATGGAGAAGGTTGGCTTTTGACATCAGAAATGATAGAGTTGATTCAACAGGGAGTTGGAAGCATTGTTTGTATCCAACCGTTCGGTTGTCTTCCAAATCATATTACCGGCAAGGGAGTTATCAAAAGAATCAGAAAAGACTATCCGAATGTTACCATCACCCCGATAGACTATGATCCGGGAGCTTCTGAAGTCAATCAAATCAACAGAATTAAATTGATGTTGTCCAGCGTTAAAGAATGTCAGTTGAATGAGTGAGAAAGAAATATATCATAGGATGAAATAGAGTGAAAAAGATTTTTTGTTAAGTGTGAAATGTTGGAACAATCACTCAATGATGAAAAGAAGTTTCCAAAACTGATAACAAAGTATGACTCAAAATCGAAAAAAGATTGGTTTCTATTAACATCTTCATAAGTGGTAGGTCATAGGATAAGTTTTGAAAAATCTTTGTGCTTAGAAAGAATAACAAATCACTTATATAGAGAAAGTTTGATATTTTCGTATCGAAACAAATAAAAACACCACTTCGTATATTCCATGAAAGGATTACGAAGTGGTGTTTTTTATGACATTCATCATGAACAATTTATTATCATTTATAGATTCATCATAATATAAGTTCCAAGGATAAAGCAGATAATAGAGATAACGGCTCTGATTGCTGAGTTATAATTTGTGTCTCTTCTACCCGTTCTGTTATATTCCATATCAGAAAGATATCTCCGAGTGCCTGAACTGGTAAACATAATAATTCCCATAACATATAAGATGATTGCAAGTCCCATAACACTACCTCCTTTTTTTAATATATAACACATAATTGTCTATAAATCAAATATAATCAGTCCAACACTCAGATTCGTATGAATCGGGATATTTGATGAGTTAAAATCTGAAAAATTGAAATTAACTTCGTTTATATTTTTACATATCACCGATTGCAATAATAAACGACAATCTGATAGGGAAACTGTCTGAGAGTATATGAATATAAGATATGTTACTTTGGCATAGAGAAAAAGGATAGTTGAAATGGAATATTTTTCATAGGATGACACTTTTTATTATGGTAACAGTAATTTACGAATACAGTTCGATTGCAAAACTGCACGATATATTCTATCGCTAAAGATATTTTTTCAAGATGGAGGAAACCAGATTTTCTTTCTCTTTTGTATTACATAGATTACATAGTGATTACGATATAGTATCATTTCAACGTAAAGTATGGTATTCATTATTTTTATTGATAGAATTACTGTAAACAATGCGTTTCAGTTGTGATGAATAAAATGGAAAGTGATAAGGAGAGTGAATAATTATGAGTAATTACAAGAGGATTTTTGCGATGTTTGGAATGACGGTACTGTTGTTTTCAGGTGTTTGTTATGCAAGCTCGGTAGAATACCGACTTACGATAGATGGAAAACAGATTAAAACGGATGTACAGCCTCAATTGATTCGAAATTCTACCTATGTTCCTGTCCGTTTTTTTGCAAACGGTGTGGGTGCAAGTGTTCAGTTTCATAAACCGAATATCACCATTCAAAAAGGTGATACTACGGTTACCTGTTCGATAGGTAGCAGTGTCTATACAAGGAATGGCGAAAAATTTTCTACAAAAGAGAAACCTTACCTTTTTCAAAATCGAGTGTTTGTTCCTCTTCGTATTGTAGGAGAATTACTTCATTGTGAAGTAAGCAGTTCTGTAAAATACAGTACGACAGATGAAAACAAAACCATTCATCATTTGGAGCTTCATCAATCAACAGGGAAAGATGTGCCTGTGACAGCAAAAAATCTTGAGAAAGAAATTAAATTATCTCCCGATGGAAATTGGGGAATTTTGACCGATAAAATTGAAGAGATAAAAAATAACAATGCATACGCATTCTATATTAAAAATATGAAAACACAGGAGATAAAACAGGTATATAGCTCAAATGTGTTTGCGACCGAAGATGCACAGTGGATGAAGGACAATACAGTATTGTTCGGTGGAATGGATGATAAGAATGAAGATTATGCAAGAGTATTGATGATGTATGATCCAAAAAAAGATAAGATACAACAACTGTTTCCTGCAAGCAGATACCGTTATTCTATGAAGAAACACAACATCATCTATACCCATCAAACAGAAAATGAAAGAATGAGATTAGAGTTGGGAACTCCTTATCTTTATGATGTTGCTACGAAGAAAAAAAATAAAATTACTCCTGAACAGTATGAAAAATGGGATGAGGAATACTGGCAGGAAAAATCTTCTGCAAACAATAAAAAATAAGTATGGTTTCTGTCAGATTTGCGAATGGGAGAACTTTATGAAATCGTTATAACGGAATCTAAAAATATCCGGAAGTTCTCTTTGTCAAAGTTTGGAATAACATACTTGATTCTGTGAATGAAATTGAGTGCTGTAACAAAATAAGATGAAGAATGAAAAGAAAAAACAGAGATAGTATTGAATTATCCAAAATAGAGAATTGATGATAATAGAATCCTTAGCAAAATTTTGTGAGGATTCTATTTTTTATTTTGATAATACAATTTAATTGATATTATTTCTTGAAATGATAAATCAGAAGGAATATAATAGAATGATAGAACATTTTATTGGAATGATATTGGACGGGTGGATGAAATGAAACATATATTGATTAGAGCAAATAACATATATAAAACCTATTCATTGGACTCGGTAGAGGTTCATGCTCTGTCAAATGTCAGTTTTGAAATATATGACGGAGAATTTTTGGTTATTTTGGGACCTTCCGGTTCCGGAAAAAGTACCATGTTGAACATCATCGGAGGAATGGATACGTTGACAGAAGGAACACTTTTTTTTGAAGATACTGCAATACATAATGCTAATGAAAAATATTTGACCGTCTATCGGAGAGAAAATATCGGATTTGTATTCCAATTCTACAATTTGATGTCCAATTTAACCGCACTGGAAAATGTGGAGTTGAGCGCAGAAATTGCAAAAAATCCGTTCTCTGCAAAAGAAATGCTATGTTCTGTAGGTTTGGAAGATAGAATGTATCATTTTCCGATGCAGTTGTCCGGTGGAGAACAGCAACGCGTCGCACTTGCACGTGCACTATGCAAAAATCCGAAACTTCTGCTGTGCGATGAACCGACCGGAGCGTTGGATTCCAAAACCAGTATTGAGATACTGAAGGTTTTGAAATCATTTCACACCGATTATGGTAAAACAGTGATTATTATTACGCACAATGCCGCCATTGCGGATATGGCGGATCGTGTATTTTTTATTAAAGACGGCACTATCACCCATATCCAAGAAAACCCTTCTCCGGTTCCTGTGGAACAGTTGGTTTTCTAAATAACAGTCATCTTTTTGGAGGTGATACCATGATTCTATACAAAAAATTAAAACGAGATTTGATAGGAAAAAAAGAATCCAATTTGGCGGTTATTGTTTTGATTGCGCTCGGTATTACCGTTTTTTCCGCATTCGATATGCTGGGTGCCAATTTGGTCGATGCACAACAGAGTTTTTATCATTCCTGTAACTTTGCAGACGGATTTATTGACATTCAATCCATTCCTTATCAAAAAATCAAATCTTTGAAACAAATCGAAGGAATTTCTCAAATGGAAGGGCATATTGCAGAAACATTTCGTATGAATTTTCCACATAGCCGCGATGATATCTACATCAGGTTGTTGTCTTATGACGATTCCGTCAATCAGGTCAATCAGTTTTTATTGCAAGACGGAGCATATCCTAAAATCGGAAAAAATGAGATTTTGCTTGACAGTAACTTTGCCAAATACAATCATTTGTCTATCGGTGATACCATCTACGTCGTGTACAACGGAACGGAAAATCCGTTCATAATCAGCGGAATCGGTGCAAGTCCGGAATTTATTTATGCACTGAAAGATGTTCGAGATATTGTTCCCGATTACAGTACCTACGGAATCGGAATTACATCATTGAGAACGATGGAAAAAATGACATCTCTCAATCAATCCTATAACAATATTGTATTTACCTTGAAAGAAGGATATGAATTTACCGATGTATCTGAAGTTCTTAAGAGTTCCTTGAAACATTATTCCGTATCTTCCATTCTCTCAAAGGAACATCATACAAGTCATGTAACGGTAGATGGTGAAATTACGGAATGTAAGACCACAAGTCATATTTTGCCGATGATATTTCTTTTTATTTCTTCCATGATTCAGATTATGATGCTGGAACGATTGGTACAATCTCAACGAACCCAAATCGGTATTTTAAAAGCGTTCGGTTATACCAATCTTCGCATCCAATTTCATTACATCATGTTTGCCGTGATCCTCGGGATGTTAGGCTCTGTACTTGGAGTCTTACTTTCCGTTCCGATTTTATATTCTCTTGTAGATATGTATGGTGATTTTTTTAATTTTCCACATATTTCAAAGGCATTGTCCTTGCAAGTTTTTGGAATCAGTCTTTTGATGGGTACTCTGTTTTCCTTTCTGGCAGGGTATCTTGGAACAAAGAAAATTTTGTTACTCTCTCCCTTAGATGCATTCAAAGCGGAAGAACCGCATTATATTCGAAAAAAGACCTTTTTAGATTCTTTCACCTTTTTGTTTCATACCTTCGGGAAGATGTCGCTTCGCAATATCTCTCGTAACAGAAAGCGCAGTTTTTTTATTCTGATTGGAATTACACTTTCGTTTACATTGACTGCAGTGATGTTTATGATGTACAGCCTATGGGATACCGTCATTACGGATAAGTACAGTTACAATGAAATTTATACCGGAAAAATGGAATTTCAGAGTGTTGTAAACAAATCTGATGCGATGTTGGAACTAAAGAAGAGACAGGAAGTTTCGGAGATTGAATCGTTGTTGGAAGTTCCCGTATCGTTTCAATATCAAAATCATATCAAAGAGGCAAATATTATCGGTGTGGAACAACATTCCGATTTGTATCATATTGTAGACGTGCACAACCATGAAGTTCCGATACAAAACGATGGAGTTTTTCTTTCACATAAGCTTGCAGAAGTCCTACAGGTGCAAGTCGGAGATATGGTATATGTCGAAAGTTCTTTCATGAAAAAAAGAAAAAAAGTTCCGGTACAAGTAATAAAAATCATTCCGCAAAGTGTCGGAATCAACGCCTATATGAGTCAAAAAACATTGGAAGGATTACTGAATCAAAAAAATATTGCAACCTCTCTTATTTTTCATGCAAGCCAAGAATCTGTAGAACAACTCAGAAAAGACTATGATGAGAGCAATATTGTATCGAATGTCGTTCACACCGGAGTCAGAAAGCAAAAAATGGTGGAATTTATGGCACATTTTCAATTTATGATGTATATTTTTTGTAGTTTAGGAGCGATTATGTGTTTCATTGTAGTCTACAATTCCTACATTATCAGTATTGCCGAAAGAAATCGAGAGCTGTCCTCCCTGCTCGTGCTTGGCATGAGTCGTAAGGAAGTTGCTCAAATCATTGCATTGGAACAGCAAATCCTTGCATTCTTCGGGGTACTTCTCGGACTTCCGTTGACAAAGGTGTTGTTGAAGTATGTTTCCATTGCCTTGTCAGATGACAATTTCAGTATTCCGACAACCATAATACCTTCCAAATTTGCAATCTCACTGTTGTGTATTGTCCTATCCATGGTACTTGCACAGTATTCGGGAAGAAAAAAAATCAATGAGTTGGTGATTGTGGAAGTGTTGAAAGAACGTGAATAATACGAGATTATGATAACATTGTTATCAACTTCAATGTGAGATATATCATCTTGTAAGAAGTGAGAATATTATATTGCTATCAGAGAGCAATCCTGTGGATTTATCATTTCAAACTTCGATGATAGAAGGAAAGTCAAAAGGTATATCGTACAAAAATGAGATGGGAATACTTTTTATAAATAGGAAATACTATCAAACAAGAGGTGTTAAAAGATGAAGAAGAAATACAAACTTATGTTAACAGGTGCTATTTTAGCTCTAATACTTGGAATTTCGGTCATACACCTTACCGATAAATTGACCGTCAATACCGAGCAAGTTGAAAAGACAGACTTTCAGGATACTATTGAAGAAAACGGTTCTGTGGTAAGTGCAGATAAGGTGACGCTGTCCGCCGAGCTGAACGGAGTTGTTTTGACCGCCGTAAAAGAAAATACACCTGTCACACAGGGACAGGCAATCCTTACGATTGATTCCTCACAAATAGAACACCAAATTGCACAACTTCGAGGAAATTTACAGAGCATTCAAGGACAAAAAGAGATGAGTATGCCGCCGATGTATCAGTCGCAAATTGATGCACAGAAGCTGGAAATTGAAAGTACAAAAGTTGCAATGCAAGATTTGGAAAAAAACATTCAGGATGCCAAACTGTTGTATGAAGCAGGTTCCATTTCAAAATCCGAATTGGATAACTTGGAGCTGTCGTACAAACAGCTCAAAATCAAGAAAAATGCACAGGAAAAACAACTGAATCTCATCTATGAACAGGGTAAACCGAAAGCAGGAACCGACAAAATGTATGATGGTCAACAAAAGTCCGTTTTAGAAAATATGAAATTATTGGAAAATCAGAAACAAAAAGCGGTACTTCGTTCTCCTATCAACGGCATTGTTTCGGAAATTTTGGTAAAGCCCGGAGAACTGGCTCAACTTCAGTCACCCGTTGTTACCATCATTAACAAAGATCGCTTGCAAATCGAAAGTTATGTATTGACAGACGATGTCATTTATCTTCATGTCGGTGACAAAGTGAACATTCGTCAGGAAACCAACAGTGAAGACCTCTCCGGTACCGGTGTTATTTCAGAAATCAGTGCTTATGCAACAGAGCAACGCTCCGGTCTCGGATTAGACGAAAAAAAGGTGAAAGTTACCGTCTCCATTCAAGACAAGGGAACCTTGAATATCTCTGCAAACTATGATGTCCTTCTTGACTTTGTTCTAAAAGAGATGAAAGATGTCATCACCATACCAAAATCCGCAATGTTCCATTCCAAAGACGGAAAAGATGCGGTATTTGTTGTGAAGAACGGAAAAGCGGTCATTCAGGAAGTGAGCATTGCATACGAAAGCAATTCCAAATATGTGATTGAAGAGGGACTGGAAGAAGGAGATGAAGTCATCAAAGATCCGAATATAGAAGGACTCAAAGAAAATATTGCAGTCAAGTCCGAGCAAAAAGTAAAGTAATAAAAGAGACAGTCCTTATCAGTTGACTGAAATTTAGGAGATAGAGATGGTATTTTGTAACATGTGGGAGAAAGAGTAGGGATATTTGTAATCAAATTTTTTGACTACAAATATTAGTCCTAAAAGCGAATCCTTGCCTTATGACCTTATAGAAATTCTATGCCCATGAATACGCAAAGAGTATTAGATTGGTTTGATGAAAATGTTTGTAATAATTACTAATTATGATGTGAAGGAATAAAAAATGGGGAAATTATTATTGTTTGATTTGGATGGAACTTTATTAACTTCTGACAAAACAATATCCGAAGCTAATCTGATAGCATTAAGAAAATGTAGAGAAATAGGATACTTGATAGGGGTATCAACCTCAAGAAGTGAGCAGAACTGTCTATATTTTTTGGGTGAGTTGAATCCGGATATTTTGATTACAAGCGGAGGTGCTTTGGTAAAGAAAAATGATGAATATATTTATAAGGCTACATTCTCGGAAGAACGGACAAATGAAATGATAAATATTGCGAAACAGATATGTGGATTTGATTGTGAAATTACTATAGATACCATTGATAAACATTATTGGAACTATAAAGTTAATCCGTTCAATACAAGTGAAACTTGGGGTCAAAGCAGTTGGACAGATTATTCAAATTTTAGGGAAGAAGCTCTTAAGATGTGTGTTGAAATATTTGATGACAGTACGGCAAATAAGCTAAAGGATGCTTTAACAGATTGTGATTGCATCAGATTTTCTGATGGTCATTGGTATAAGTTTACCAAAAAAGGAGTAACAAAAGAGGATTCAATACGATTCGTATGTGAATCATTTTCTATATCTACTGATGAAATAATTGCTTTTGGAGATGATTATTCAGATATAGGTATGCTGAAAATTTCAGGAATTGGTGTTGCGATGGGAAATGCTATCGATGATGTAAAAAAAATATCCGATATTGTAATTGGCAGTAATGATGAGAGTGGTATAGCTGAATATCTCAATCATTTGATGGACAAGAGATAATTGATAAATGATGCGACAATACTGTATCTTTTAGATAAGATATATTGTTAATATAGAATATATATCTTATTTAGAAACTTATCTACTGTATAGAGAGGGAGATTGTTATGAAAAAACAAAAAAATAATTTAATAACGATAGAAATGTTTTGTATGGTGTTGATGCAACTTTATGTTAGTCCGAATCACTTTCGTTTTCTCAAATGGATAAATAATATTCCAAAGCCTTTTATGATGATATTCATCATATTGTCCATTCCAATTTATGTCTATGGCATCTACACCTTTATCAAACAGAAAAATAAACAGGATTTGATATTCTCAATCCTTTTCTTCATTATATTTACGGCTTATGTTGCTTTCTTTTTCCACGATTTATTGTGAGAATAAGACACTTATTAGAAGGAAAATATATTATGAAAAAAATAAGCAAGATTGCTAGGATAGAATTGTTTTGTTTGGCATGGATACAACTTTATAATGCGCCACATCATCTTTTTTCTTTTCTTAAATGTATCGAAAATATCCCAAAGTCTTTTATGATATTATTTATCATAGTATCTATTCCAATCTATATTTACGGTATCTACACTTTTATGAAAGAAAAAAATAAACAGGAGCTGATATTCTCAATCGTTTTCTTCATTTTGTTTATGGTTCATGTTGCTTTCTTTTTCCACGATTTATTGTGAGAATAAGACACTTATTAGAAGGAAAATCTATTATGAAAAAACAAAGAAAAAATTTAATAAATGTAGAGGTGTTTTGCATGGTGTTGATGCAAACTTACGACATTCCACATCACCTTCGTGTTTTAAAATGGATAAATAGTATTCCAAAGCCTTTTATGATTCTATTTGTAATACTATCTGTTCCAATTTATGTCTATGGTATCTACACTTTTATCAAACAGAAAAATAAACGGAATTTGATATTCTCAATTCTTTTATTTGTGATATTTATGGCTCATGCTGTTGATTTTTTCTACCGTTTGTTGTGAGAAGTTAGTTAAGGAAATAAACATTATGAAAAAAACAGACAAAATTGCTAAGATAGAATTGTTTTGTTTGGCATGGATACAACTTTATAATGCGCCACATCGTTTTTTTTCTTTTCTTAAATGTATCGAAAATATCCCAAAGCCTTTTATGATATTATTTATCATAGTATCCATTCCAATCTATATTTACGGTATCTATAGTTTTATCAAAGAGAAAAATAAACGGGATTTGATATTTTCAATCCTTTTCTTCCTTTTGTTTATGGCTCATGCTGTTGATTTTCTCTACCATCTTTTGTAAAAATAAGACAATATCATCCTATTGATTTGGAAAGATGACAATCAAAAAACAATTCTATTACGAAATGAAATATAATTTATCAAAAAGAACAGGTGTATCTCATCTGTTCTTTTTGTAATCATACGAAACATTTATAACTTAAGGAATGATGATAAATGAAAGCAATATTAACATAAATTTACAACAAAATACGAAAAGTTTATCATATATCTGTATTACCAAAATAGTGTTTATGAAATATTCCTGATACTGTTGGCTGAGTATTTTTTATGTTTGAACTATCAAAAGATTTTTATGTCTTTTTTTGTAAAAAATTGTGTTTTCACAGTAATCACTAATGAAAGCTATCCTAATCTATTTTTCTAATGTCAATCACATATTCTCTTTTTCATAAGTATATAATTCTTCTTTTCAAACAGTGTTTGATATTACATAATATCGTTTTGTTTTTATTACGATACATCTTTTGTATGTACAATATCATAACTATTTTTATATTGTTTATTACTATTTTTAATTTAAGTTTGTGGTAAACATAAAAATAATGTAAAAAAAGCCTCAAATTTTTATTTTGATATATTTTAAGATAAAATACAAAAGAATGAAAGAAAATTGTAAATACATAGCAAAATTTGTATTATTTTATAAAATATGATATAATTACGATTATAAAATGAAAATAATAAACTGAAATGAAGTTATGATTTCGGACTTTTTTTAGGAATTTTATTTCTTGTGAGAATAAGGAAAAAATTTACATAAAATTGTATTTTAAAAAGTATATTTTATGATGTTGTTAAAAGAAACGGAAAAAGAAAAGGAATGTAAGAAATGAAAGAACAAAGAATTAAAATCGATACTGAATTTATCAAATTAGATCAGTTGTTGAAATTATCCAATCAAGTTTCGACAGGTGGAGAGGCAAAGGTTCGTATTTTGTCAGAAGAAGTTAAGGTAAACGGTGAGATTGAAACACGTCGCGGAAAAAAGATTCGTTCAGGCGACAAGGTGGAAATAAACGGAGAATTGATTGTTGTAGAGTAGGGTTTGTATGAAGATTCATCAACTGACATTAAAAAATTTCAGAAATTACGAACAGTTGGAACTGCTTTTCAAAGAAGGTGCCAATGTTTTTGTGGGACAAAACGGACAGGGAAAGACGAATGTATTGGAAGCAATTTCTCTCTTTTCGGTCGGGCGTTCCTTTCGTACTGTAAGAGATTTGGATATGGTTGCATTTGGACAGGACGCTGCAACGGTATCTGCAATAGTTGAAAATCTTCATGGACGGTACACGATTGATATGAAACTTGGAAAATCAATCAAAAAAGCTGTCAAAATAAACTCTGTTCCGATTGAAAAGTTACAAGATTTGTTTGGCGTATTGAATATCGTCGTGTTTTCTCCTGATGACTTGAAATTGGTCAAAGACGGACCGAAGGAGAGAAGGCTGTTTTTGGATCGTGAAATCTCACAACTAAAACCACGATATTATCGGATTCTGTCGGAATATTACAAGGTGTTGAATCAAAGAAATACTTTGTTGAAACAGGAAGTTGACGAGGTGTTGCTTGAGATTTATACACAGCAGATTGCAAAGTCCGGATTTCAGATTCATAAGATGAGAGAGGAATTTATTGAGCATATAAGAAAGTTTGCACAGGAGATTCATTCCAAAATTTCTTCTAAAAAAGAAGTGCTTGAAATTGAGTATGAACCGAATGTGTATGCAATATCGGAAGAAGAATACTTACGTTATTTGATGGATGGAAAAGAACACGATTTGATTCGAAAACACTCTACAAGAGGAATTCATAAAGATGATGTAGCACTTGTCATCAACGAGATGGATATTCGTCATTTCGGTTCGCAAGGACAGAAGAGAAGTGCTGCTATTTCATTGAAATTATCGGAAATTCAAATGATTTATGAAGATACGGGAGAGTATCCGATTGTACTGTTGGATGATATTTTCAGTGAATTGGATCGCTCCAGACAACAGATGTTGTTGGACTATGTGACAAACACACAAGTATTTGTTACAACTGCAGAAAAATTTTTGGATGACGGAACAATTTATGCTGTAGAAAACGGTAGGATTAGTATTGAGGAAGGGTAGGAGGCAAGGAAATGTCTGAAATAGAAAACAAGAATGTTCAGTATGGAGCTGAACAGATTCAAGTCTTAGAAGGGTTGGAACCGGTTCGTAAGCGTCCCGGAATGTATATCGGCTCTACCGGTGCAAAGGGATTACACCATTTAGTGTACGAAGTGGTAGACAATGCAATTGACGAGGCACTTGCCGGATATTGCAAAACGATTTATGTGGCAATTGAAGAAGGAAATGCGATTCGTGTCATTGATGACGGACGTGGAATTCCGACCGAACTGCATCCGAAAACAGGAAAATCTACTGTAGAAACTGTTTTGACCGTACTCCATGCCGGAGGAAAATTTGGAACAGGTGGATATAAAGTTTCCGGAGGTCTTCATGGGGTTGGGGTTTCTGTTGTAAATGCACTCTCCACCTATTTGAAAGTAACGGTAAAAAGAGACGGAAAAGTTTATACACAGGAGTTCAGCAAGGGAATCTCCAAAGGAGAACTGCAAGAAGTCGGAGTATCTGAAGATACAGGAACAATGGTAGAATTTCAACCGGATGCGGAAATTTTCGACGAATTGGAATATCGCTATGAAACATTGGAATATCGATTGCGTGAGCTTGCTTTTTTAAACAAAGGAATTTCCATTGTATTAGAGGATAAGAGAGCCGGACAGGAACAGAAAAAAGAGTTTTCGTATCTTGGAGGACTCAAGGAGTTTGTTGCATTTTTAAATAAAAATAAGACACCGTTACACTCTGATGTCATTCATTTTGAAAAACAGATTGATGAATATTATTTGGAAATAGCAATTCAATATACAGATGCTTATATCGAGAATATCTATTCTTTTGCGAATAATATCAACACCATAGAAGGTGGGATGCACTTAGTTGGATTCAAGACTGCTTTGACGCGTACCATCAACGATTACGTAAAAAAATCAAATAAAAATAAAGAAGAGTCACTTTCCGGAGAAGATGTCAGAGAAGGTTTGACGGCAATTATCTCCGTCAAATTACCGGAACCACAGTATGAAGGACAGACCAAAACAAAACTTGGAAATCCGCAAGTGCGTTCTGTAATAGATTCGTTCTTGGCAGAGTATTTCGGAGCCTATTTGGAAGAAAATCCTCAAGTTGCCAAAATTATTATTGAAAAGGCAATGAATGCAAGAAGTGCAAGAGAGGCGGCAAAAAGAGCGAGAGATTTGACCAGAAGAAAGGGAGTATTGGATTCCACTTCTCTTCCGGGTAAGCTGGCAGACTGCAGTGAAAGAGATCCGGCATTGTCCGAAATTTATATTGTCGAAGGAGATTCTGCGGGAGGTTCTGCAAAACAGGGACGAGATAGAAAAACACAGGCGATTTTGCCCCTTCGTGGTAAGATATTAAATGTTGAAAAATCAAGATTGGATCGTATTTTGACGTCAGAAGAAATTAAAAATATGATTACTGCATTTGGTTGTTCCATCGGAGAAGAGTTTGATGAATCCAAACTTCGTTATCACAAAATTGTTATTATGACCGATGCCGATGTCGACGGAGCGCATATTCGTACATTACTTCTTACGTTCATGTTCCGTTATATGAAACCGTTGATTGAAAATGGATATGTCTATATTGCACAGCCACCGTTGTTTAAGATACACCGTGGAAAAAAAGAAGTCTATGCCTATAATGAAAAGGAACTTCCCGCTATTTTACAAGAGTTCGGAGAAGGAAATAAACCGGGCATTCAACGATACAAAGGTCTTGGAGAAATGAATCCGGAACAACTTTGGGAAACAACGATGAATCCTGATACACGAACCTTGCTTCGAGTAACGGTAGAGGATTTTTCGGGAGCGGACGACACTTTCTCTATGTTGATGGGAGATAAGGTAGAACCGAGAAGAGAGTTTATTCATAACAATGCACAGTATGTGAAGAATTTGGATATTTAGAAAGGAGGGTTACGATGAGTCAAGAACAGATGAGAGATAAGATTATTGAAGTTGATTTGAAACATGAAATGGAGCAATCCTATATTGAATATGCGATGAGTGTTATTGTAGGTCGTGCACTTCCTGATGTAAGAGACGGTTTGAAACCCGTTCACAGAAGAATTCTATACAGTATGGGACAGAACAACTTGACACCGGACAAACCTTACCGAAAATCTGCTACCATTGTAGGGGATGTACTGGGAAAATACCATCCACATGGAGATACGGCAGTGTATGATGCCTTGGTTAAGATGGCACAGGATTTTTCGATGAGATATCCTTTGGTAGACGGACACGGAAACTTCGGTTCTATTGACGGAGACAGTGCTGCAGCGATGCGTTATACCGAATCGAGAATGGAAAAATTGTCCATGGAAATGCTTCGCGATTTGAACAAAGAGACAGTTGATATGGTTCCAAACTACGATGAAAATGAATGGGAACCGAGTGTTTTACCGGCAAGGTATCCGAATTTGTTGGTCAACGGTTCTAACGGGATTGCAGTCGGGATGGCGACTTCCATTCCACCTCATAATTTAGGTGAAGTCATCGATGCGGTCGTAGAGTTGATTGACAATGAAGAGGCAACCTTGGAAGACATTCTGAAACACATCAAAGGACCGGATTTTCCGACAGGAGCCCACATTATGGGAAATTCTTCCATGTTGCAAGCATATCGAACAGGAAGAGGAAAAGTTGTTCAACGTGCAAAAACGTCCTTTGAAGAAATGTCGGGAGGAAAAACGAGAATTGTCGTGACGGAAATTCCCTATCAAGTGAACAAAGCACGACTGGTCGAAAAAATTGCAGAGTTGATGAAAGATAAGAGAATTGACGGAATCACCCATATCGGAGATGAAAGTAACCGAAAAGGAATGCGAATCGTCATTGAATTGAGAAGAGATGTAAATCCCGATATTGTATTGAATCAATTATTTAAGTTTTCTCCGTTGCAACAGGTGTTTTCCATCATCATGTTGGCATTGGTCAACAACATTCCGAAAGTGCTGACATTGGAGCAGATGTTGCGATTGTATCTGAAACATCAGGAAGAAGTTGTCACAAGAAGAACACAGTTCGATTTGAAAAAAGCACAGGATAGAATTCATTTGGTAGAAGGTTTGTTAAAAGCAATCGACCATATTGATGAAGTCATTGCAATTATCCGTTCTTCGTACTCCAATGCGATGGAACGATTGATAGAACGGTTTGATTTTTCCGAAATTCAGGCAAAAGCCATTTTGGATATGCAGTTGAGAAGATTGCAAGGCTTGGAAAAAGAAAAATTGGAAGACGAACAAAAAGACTTACAACAAAAAATAGATTATTATCAAGAAATCTTGTCAGATCGTTCACTGCTTCTTTCCATTATCAAAGAAGAAATTTTGGAAATCAAAACGAAATATGGCAACGAACGAAGAACGACTTTCTTAGCATCCTATGAGGATATCGATATCAAAGATATGATACCTGACGATGAAGTAACAGTTACCTTGACACATTTGGGATATATCAAAAGGGTGGCAATCGATACCTATAAGACGCAGAAGAGAGGTGGAAAAGGAATTGCATCGATGTCCACAAGAGATGAAGATTTTGTGGATAAATTGCTTTTGACCAGCAACCACAGTAAGGTGATTTTCTTTACGAATATGGGAAGAATTTATCGTTTGAACACTTATGAAATTCCGGAAAGTTCCAGAACAGCAAAGGGCACCAATATTGTAAATATTCTTCCGTTGGAAGAAGGAGAAAAAGTCAATACCATGCTTTCCATTCGTGAAGAGCAGGCATCTTCCGATTTTGTTGTGATGTGTACTCGAAAAGGAATTATGAAAAAGACACCTTTGGAAGAATTCCAACGTAGCAATCGAAACGGTTTGATTGCCATTTCACTTAAAGAAGACGATGAGCTGATTGGCGTGGAATTGACAGATGGAACTTGCAACATCATCTGTGTTGCACGAAACGGAAAAGCGATTATGTTCAGTGAGAGTGACATCAGAAGTATGGGACGTATTGCACAGGGAGTTCGTGCAATGAATTTGGAGGACAGAGACGAAATTGTTTCCATGATGATTGCAGATTCTGAAAAAGATGTACTGATTATTTCAGAGCGTGGATACGGAAAGAGAACACCGATTGCAGAATACAACCTTCAAACAAGAGGAGGAAAAGGTTCAAGAACCTATAAGATTACCGAAAAGACAGGACGATTGGTAGGAGGAAAAGTCGTATCAAATGAAGATGAGATTATGATTGTCAATATAGACGGAACCTTAATTCGTATGGAAGTAAAGGGAATTTCCATATTAAGTCGTGTTACAAGTGGAGTTCGATTGATGAAAACGGCAGAAAATCAAGACATTGCTTCGTTTGAAAAAATTGAAATCAGTGAAGATGAGGAAGAATCCTCCAATTTGTAAGATTGTTTTGAAGAAAATAAGAATTTATGCAAAAATAGTTACAAACTATGGTTAAAAGAATTTTTTTCGGGTAATATCTAAGTGTAGTTGTATTTAAAATATGAAATGGAGGGCAATTATGTTTACAAAAAGAAGAGAATCACATTTATTGCAAACGATAGGAGCGACTGTACTGGGCATGAGCGCAGGAATTTTACTTGGAATGTTAATTGCACCGAAACAAGGAAAAGAAATTAGGGCATGTATTACAGATAAGACAAAAGACTTTGTAGACGTCGCAAAAGATTTAGGAAAAAATTTGAAAGAAGCAATTCAATCGGATGATGAAGAAATCTTCTATTATGATGATGACGACAAGCTTGTTTTTTCAAAGAATTTTATTGACAACGAAGAAGAATAAGTAAGTGTAAGAGAAAGCTCTCATTAAAAAATTAGGATATTTGATGAGAGTTTTTTTCTCTTTCCCAATTACATAAATTTAAAGTGAGGAGGATTCAATATGTGGGAAATTGGAGTATTGTTAGCCGGAATAGGATTTTTGATTCTTTGCATCTTTGGAGCAGTAACACTTAGAGATTTTGCATACACAGCAAAAAAAATAAATCATATATTAGAGGATAATGAGAAAAGTATTAAAGAAATTACAGGTTCCATAGCAGAAATCACAGATTCTGTGGACAATGTTTTTGCAACATCCGAAAAAGTAATCAAAGCACTGACAACGTTTGGAGCAATTAGGAGCATTAAGAAACAATAAGAAAAGGAGAGGTTGATTTGATATGTCAGTTATAGTGGAAAAAAAATACAGTGAAGAGAACAATCAAACTGAGATGGTTGTATCGGGCGAAATTGATATTTATGGTTGTGAAAAATTCAAAGAAGAGATACAAGAATTGGTAAAAGAGTATCCTGATAAAGATTTATCCATCGATATGACGAATTTGGACTATATTGATTCAACAGGATTGGGAGTATTGATTGGTGCACTGAAGGTATTGAAAGCCAATCAAAAGAAGATTTCACTTCATGGTCTGAAACCGAGTGTATATAAGGTATTTACAATTACGAGTATGACTCGACTTTTTGAGGTAAAGGAAGCATAATATAGAAAGGCGGAGTTTTCATTGGTTCAAGATAAAATAACAAAAAAAGACTGTATTACAATGGATTTACCTACAAATCCTGAATATGTTTCAGTAGCGAGATTAACAGTTTCTGCTATCTCTAATACAATCGGATTTAATGTAGAAGAAATAGAAGACATCAAGATTGCTCTTTCTGAAGCATGTGCAAATGCGATTCGCCATTCTCAAAAAGATACATTCTCATTACATTTTGAATTGGAACCGGGCAAATTGACGATTCAAGTCAGTGATCAAGGTGTCGGATTTGACACGAATGAAGTGAAAGAACCTGTTATAGAAGAAATGAAGGAGAACGGACTGGGATTTTTCATTATTGAAAGCTTGATGGATGAAGTAACAATTGACAGTGAAGTAGGAAAAGGCACCACGATTCGAATGTCAAAGTTTTTGGAGGATAATAAATAAATGAATAAGGAAAATGGAAAGAGCAATCAAAAAACTGAACATGCTTTTGCTGAAAATCCTAAATTCCTTGGAAAGAGTGAAAAAGAATTATTCCTTTTGTATAGTGAAGACAAACAGAACAGAGAACTGAGAAATGAATTGATTCAAAAAAATCTCTATATTGCAGAAATTTTATCCAAGAAATATTTGAATAAAGGGATTGAGTATGACGATATTTTTCAAGTGGCATCCTTAGGCCTTATTTTGGCAATCGAACGATACGATGTTACAAAAGGGTTCAAATTTTCCAGTTTTGCAACTCCTACCATCATTGGAGAAATCAAAAAATATTTTCGTGATAAAGGTTGGTCTATTCGTGTTCCGAGAAAAATACAGGAACTGTCCAAAAAAGTAACTCAAGCCAGAGAGTATTTACAAAATGAAAAAGGAGCCATTCCTGAAGTGAAAGATATTGCAGAATATCTTGAGATTTCGGAAGAAGAAGTGATGGAAGTGATGGAAGCATCACAGGTATACCACCTGAAATCTCTTGATGTGACTTATGAAAATGGTGGAGAAGATAAGGAAGTTTCTCTGATTGATGTCTTGGGAGGGGAAGACAAAAGCTTTTCTGAAATTGAAAATAGAGATTTTTTTGAAAAAATGTTCCAAAAATTGGATGATGTGGAACGTAATATTATTGTAGGACGTTTCTTTCAGCAAAAAACACAGATGAAAATCGCAGAAGAATTAGACATTTCACAAATGACAGTTTCCAGAATTGAAAAGAAAGTGCTTTCTAAAATTAAAAAAGAATATGAGAGAACGATGGGTGAAGGATAGCAAAGAAGAGACTTCTCATCACATTGATGGAAAGAGGATTGAAAGAGAACTATATCTATAAATCAATTGAAAAGAAGTATTGGTTACAGCTTTTTTTCTGAAATCAACTTATTCTATCAGATACCAAGCCCATTTCAAAGAATGTCGTGTCTGTCAATCAAAATGACTCCTATAGAAAATATGGTGCGAATGAACAGGATCTGTAAACTCATTCTGACAAATAACAGTAGAATAATATTGCAAAAATTTTTAATAAAAAATACCAAGAAAAATAATACTGTGATACAATAAAGGAACAACATAGTGTTAAAAGACTGGATAGGATAACGGTTAAGAATAGGGGGGTTCGTATGACAGATTACGAAAATAAAGAAAAAAATTTAGATGAATACAAAGGTAATGTCATTCACAAATTAGAAAAAAGAGACAAAAAATATACTCCCGTAATTGAATCTAAGTTGAAAAAAAGAATTGTTGAGATGCCGTCTGCAGTTTATGCGGCCAGTGGAATCAATATTTTTGGAAAGAGAATCAAATCTTTGCTTTTTTCGACAGACTTATCAATTATTAAAAATAACAATGCCGACGGAATTATTGCAGTATATCCGTTTACACCTCAAATATCAATCAGTCATGCTATTATTTCCGCTTCATCCACACCGGTATTTTGCGGTGTCGGAGGAGGAGTGACCTCAGGACAACGTTCCATTGATATTGCAATGAGTTGTGAATTGAACGGAGCTTATGGAGTGGTATTAAACGCACCGGCAACCAATGCACTACTGATGGAAATGAGAAAGAGATTGGATATTCCGATTGTTGTGACCATTATTTCAGAAAAAGAAGATTTTGAAAAGAGAATCAAGTCGGGAGCGGCGATTTTTAATGTATCGGGTGGTGCAAAAACAGCGTCTATTGTCCGAAAAATAAGAGAAAATCACCCTTATTTCCCAATTATTGCAACAGGCGGAAATACAGAAGAGAGTATTTTGGCAACCATTGAAGCGGGAGCAAATGTTATTTCTTATACGCCGCCTTCCACAGCAGAGATATTTGCACAGATTATGAAGAATTACAGAGATACCATGTACTAAACAGAGGTAGCAACGAAATTAGGATGGCAGATTGCGTAATATCCTGGCGTTGCTACCTTTATTTATTTGTAGAACAAATCCATAGAGCATAATTGTTTGGGATGATTGAATATGGAGAAATGAACTGTTTTGGGAGTTATTCTCCATCAAACAAAGAAAAAAGAATTGAGAGAAGGGAAGAATGATATGAAGAAGAGTAAAATGAAAACAGGATTGGTTGTGATGCTTGCAACGATGTTATTTGTGCAAGTATTGGTAGGGGATTACAGTTTGGCAAAACCTAAGACTCCTGCAAAGACAAACGAATTAAAAGGAATGGTAATCGGACTTGATGCAGGACATCAAAAGAAAGGCAACAACAAAAAAGAACCTGTTTCACCAAACTCCAAGAAAATGAAACCGAAAGTATCCTCAGGAACGGCAGGAGTTGCTACAAAAGTATCCGAATACGAATTGAACCTTACCGTTGCAAAGAAAATGAAAGCAAAGCTGGAATCAATGGGAGCAACCGTTGTGATGTCAAGAGAGACACACGATGTGAATATCAGCAATATCGAGCGTGCCCAACTGATGAATGAGGCAGAGTGTGATATTGTGATTAGAATTCATGCAGACGGTTCGGATAAGAGCAGTGTGAATGGCTATTCCATTCTGATTCCATCCGGAAAAGATACCACTTCCATCCAAAATAAGAGTAAGAGTTTTGCAACCTTGCTTGATAACAGTATGAAAAAACAAGCCAAAGGAATTCGTTCCAGAGGACTTGTGGAACGATCCGATTTGACAGGATTCAACTGGTCTACCGTTCCGGTTGTCCTGTTGGAAATGGGATTTATGAGCAATCCGAGTGATGATAAGAGAATGCAAACCAAAGAATATCAGGAACAGTTAGTACAATCTCTTGCAAATGCTTGCATTCAATATCAAAAAGCAAGCAAGAAATAAGGTGAAGGATGAACTATAGAGAACATCGAAACATAATGAAATCAACCTTTCATATCCCAAAAGAAGAAAGGTCGGATAAGAGAAATGGAATCAAAGAACCTGAGCTTGTCAAACGAATTTCCGATATAAAAGAGAGGATAGTCTTTCCAACCGACGGACTGAAGAACCTTTCTCAAAAAAATTTATGGGATATATCAGAATCGCGAAAAAGTCGAAGAGTCTATATGGAAGAAAATCTCTCTTTGTCAGAGCTTTCCTATCTTTTGGCAATGACACAAAAAATAGGAAAGAGAGGAGAACACTTTCGTGTTGTTCCCTCAGGAGGTTCTCGTCATGCATATGAAACCTATCTTGCCGTTCAGAGAGTAGACGGATTGAAACAGGGGATTTATCATTATCATCCGAAAGAGCATACATTGGAACTTTTGGAAGAAGTTGAAAACCTACAGGAAAGACTCTTGAAAGTTGCAGAACGACAAGTATTTTTAGCAAACGGAGCTGTTGTGTTCTTTTGGACCTGTATTCCTTATCGTGGAGAGTGGAGATATATGCAAGATTCTCACAAATCCATGCTTTTGGACGCAGGGCATATCGGACAGGCACTGTATATGGCAGTAGAGTCAATAGACCTTGGAGTATGCACCGTTGCAGGCTATCATCAGGAAGAGGCGGATGAGTTACTTCATGTAGACGGATTAGAAGAATATACCGTATATCTAGCATCTGTCGGAAAACGAAAGGGGTAATATCGAAACTTGATGAAAACAGTCTTGTTTAAGGTAATTTTGTCGTTTCTTTGTCATAAGAGACAGGATGCCTATCGTTTCAGACAGTATTCATATGATAAGCAAAAAAGAAGGGATGGACACCTTGTCATTTCAGCGATAGAAAAAAGTTTGAGTTGATAGTCAAAAGTGAAAAAACAACGGTTTATTTTGATATGTAGGATATGATTTGTTGTATGACTTATTCGGATAAGAACTCTCTTTATTGAAAGAGAGAAGAAACTGCTTGAAGTATTGAAAGCATATGAAATAAGTGATAAAATTTAACGGTATATCGTTTTTATAGTATAATGAGCAAGTTTTAAAATATAAATAAGTCTTAAAAATATTGAAAACTGCTTGTTTTATAGAAGGTGGACATGACGTCCACTACAACGGAAAAGGGGAATTTTTTATGAAAATGTCAAGAATGTATCTGCCTACATTGAGAGAAGTACCATCAGATGCTGAAGTAATCAGCCATCAATTACTCCTTCGTGCAGGCTTGATTCGAAAATTGGTATCAGGAGTGTATTCTTATCTTCCACTTGGAAAAAGAGTACTTGCAAAGATTGAACGTGTCATTCGAGAAGAAATGGATGCAGCAAACAGTCAGGAAGTGTTGATGTCTGCGATTCAACCATCAGAATTGTGGAAAGAATCCGGACGTTGGGAAAATTTCGGACCGGAGATGTTCCGTCTGTATGACCGTAACGAAAGAGAGTTTTGTCTTGGACCTACACATGAAGAAATCTTCACTTCTTTGGTAAGAGATGAGCTCAAATCTTACAAACAGTTACCGCTCAGTTTGTACCAAATTCAAACGAAATATCGTGATGAAAAAAGACCTAGATTCGGTGTCATTCGTGCAAGAGAATTCATTATGAAAGATGCTTACACATTTGACAGAGATCCCGATGGCATGAAACAGTCTTACCAAGAAATGTGGGACGCCTATACCAAAATTTTTGACCGTCTGCACATCAAATATCGTGTAGTAGAGGGAGACTCCGGTGCGATGGGAGGTTCCGATTCTCACGAATTTACAGCGATGGCAGAATCCGGAGAAAGTACAGTAATGTATGCGGAAGGTTGTGACTATGCTGCAACAGATGAAAAAGCAGAATGTATTTTTGAACTTCCTCTACAGGATAGCGAGAAAAAAGAGCTTGAAAAAGTGTCTACTCCAAATGTCGGAACCATTGAAGATTTGGAAAAATTCTTTGAAGTTTCTGCAGATCGTTTTGCAAAAACATTACTTCTTACTATAAAAGGAGAACCGATTGCAGTCATGATTCCGGGACACAGAGAGCTCAATGTGATTAAGTTGCTTAAAGTTGTTGACGCAGCAGAACATGAAATAGAAATGGCAGAAGAAGAAACAGTAAAAGAAATTACAGGAGCTCGTGTAGGATTTGCCGGACCAATCGGTTTGAAAAAAGACATTCCTCTATACATTGATAAGAGAGTAACAGAAATGACCAATATCATAGTTGGAGCCAACGAATCCGACTTCCATTACAAAAATGCAAACTATGGAAGAGATTTTGAAGGAACTGTTGTGGACGATTTGATTTTGACACAGGAAGGGGATATTTGTCCTCAAGACAGAAGTTTGAGATTGAAATCAGACCGTGGAATTGAAGTAGGAAATATCTTCCAACTTGGAACAAAATACAGTGACAGCTTGAACTTGACTTATTTGGATCAAGACGGAAAGAGCAAAAAAGTTTGGATGGGATCTCATGGAATCGGTGTAAGTAGAACCATGGCAGCCATTATCGAACAAAATTATGATGAAAAAGGAATCATTTGGCCATTGGTAGTTGCTCCATACCATATTTTGATTACAGTAGTCAATGCGAAGAAAGAAGACCAAATGCAATTAGGAGAACAACTGTACCAAGAGTACACTAAATTGGGCTATGAAGTGTTGTTTGACGATAGAAACGAAAGAGCCGGAGTAAAGTTCAATGATGCAGACTTGATTGGAATTCCAATTAGAGTCAATGTAGGAAGACGTGCAGAAGAAGGAATTGTAGAGTTTTCGCTTCGCCGTGGTGGAGAAAAAGAAGAAATTGCAGTTTCAGACATTGCACAAAAAGTGAAAGATGAGTTTGCATATCAAGGATTGTAAGATGGACATCTATCGTTATTGGGAAGTCTGTGCCGACCAACAGAGAGAAGAATTGAGAACATTTTTTCACAAAGACGCTACCATTTTGTGGCATAACACAAATGAATGTTTTACATCGGAAGAATTTATCTGTGCAAACTGTGATTATCCGGGAAGTTGGCAAGGCGAAGTCAAAAGAGTGGATGAGATAGCAGGTGGATTGGTTACGGCAGTTCATATTTACTCGAAAACAGACACAACCGTATCCTTCCATGTAACATCTTTCTTTCACATTGAGAACGATAAGATTGTATCCATTGACGAGTACTGGGGAGAAGATGGAGAGCCTCCGACTTGGAGACGAAAAAAAAAGATAGGAAAACCGATTGTTCTTTGACAAAAGTGATAAATAAAAAGCCATGTAGTTGTGTTGTATTACATGGTTTTCTTATATCGACTTTTTCGGTTAGAGCTTTATGACAGAAAATGGAAAGAACTTTTTGAAGAAACTACTTTATGACTTAAAAAAACTACTTTATCGACCTGTCTGTATGAAAGGAATCAAAATAGATGATAAGATTCCTTTCATACAGACAATAAGTTAGATGATAGAGAACGAAGAAAACGGACAACGGTACGGAAAAGAATGGTAGATTGTTGAGTTTGAAAGGAGTGTTACCATGGCATTGGAAGAAAAATTATTGCTCGGAACAACTGTAGCAAAAGACAAGACAGAACAACTGAGAGAAAAAGTAGAGGAATTGCACAAACAAGGCATCAAACCGAAACTTGTGATGATGAGAGTAGGCGACAAGGCAGATGACTTGGCATATCAACGAAGTGCCTTGAGCAGAATGGAGAAAGTAAATATTTTATCGGAAGTACAGGAGTTTCCAAATGATGTAACAGAAGAAGTATTTTTAAGAAAACTGGAAGAAAACAATCAAAATGATGAGGTACACGGTATCTTGATTTTTCTTCCCCTTCCAAAACACTTGGACTTAAAAAAAGTGAAGGAATGTATCTCTCCCGACAAGGACATTGACGCCATCAGTCCTATCAATATTGCAAGATTGATGAATGCAGAAGAATGTTTCGTGCCTTGTACCCCAAAAGCAGTGATGGAACTGTTGTCCTACTATAACATTCCGTTGCAAGGCAAACATGTTGTTGTCATCGGAAGATCCATGGTTGTCGGCAAGCCGGTGAGTATGTTGTTGTTGAATGAAAATGCAACTGTAACCATGACACATTCCAAAACAACAAACTTACAAGAATTGACAAAGAGAGCAGATATTATCGTATGTGCGCTGGGCAAATCAAAATTTTTGACAGAAGAGTATGTTTCTTCGCACAGTGTCGTAATTGATGTTGGAATCAATGTAGACGAAAGTGGAGCGTTGACAGGAGATGCAGATACAGAACAAATTTTGCCGATAGTCAAGGCAATTACCCCTGTACCGAGAGGAGTCGGCTCCGTTACGACAGTTATGCTTGCCAAACAGGTGATAGAAAGTGCCGAAAGAGGACTGTAACGAAAGGAAATGACGGATTGATTCTAAATGATAGAAGTTGAAAATGATAGTAAGAAATAGTACAATAGAAGTCACAGTAATTACTGTGACTTTTTTGATGACAATTCCGTCACAAAAAAACCAAGACAACTCAATATGGAAGTGCCTGAATCATTGTGCTTTTGGATAAGAGAAAACAATTTTCCATACTGTGATTTGTGATACCGAGAAGAAAGAGCCTTAGACAATATTCATTCGATAGGATGCACTTATGAAAGAGATAAGAAGAACTTTGATTTTCGAAAAAGATAATACCTTTCTTTTTCACAGTGTTTCGTATCAATTTCATCACATTGCCAATTATTGAAATGTGAAAAAATATCCATCCCCTTCTTCATTTTAAAAGTTTTGGAGCAGAGTTGGAATAAATAGGAAATTCAAGAATGATAGGATGACAAACACAGAATTTGTATAGATAGGAAATTTTCTATCTTGTTGAAGGAATCATGGATGAGGAAACGAATATCAGAAATAAAGATAGGCTTTAATAAAGATAGACTTTAATAAAGATAGACTTTTCTTTTTATCAAAAGAAAACAGAGAAAGGCAGAGTAGGAAAAGTGCGTTAAGTGCCATAGGATGGGATGTTGCTTATGGACGAAAAGAGAATTTTCTTGCGGTACTTTTTTGCATCCACTGTTTTTTGTTTTGGAACAGATTGACGAAAAGAGAGGAGTTTTTGAAATGAGAAAAAGCAGATTTACGACACAACAACTGGTAATGGGAGGATTGTTGGTTGCGCTTGCAGTCATTGTAAGCTACCAAAACATTTATCTTTATCCTCCACATAGTGGAAGAATCACCCTTCGATTTATTCCAATTATCTATGGAGGAATCTTATTGGGACCACAGGTAGGATTGTTGATTGGGGCATTACAAGACCCATTGACTTATTTTTTGACACCGGGTTCTCCGGGAACCTATTTTCCTGGATTTATGATAACCTCAATGTTGATGGGATTTTTCCCGGGATTTATTATTAAGTCAATCAGGGATGCGAAGCTGTGGAATGTTACTCTTGTAGCCTTGGTGTCCTACATCATTACTATGGGATTGGACTCTTTGTGGTTGTCCATTCTGATGGGCAAAGCCTATCTATACTTCTTGACAATAAGAGCAATTCCGAATTTGGTACAAGTGGCAATTACAGTAGCCGTATTGATGGTGCTTGTAAAAAGAGTAAAAATGAAAGATTTTCGAAATGAATAAGAGAAGAACATAAATAGGAAAAACAAAAGTTTTGTCAAGTAGAACCGAGAAATTTTGATTGCAAATAAAGAACATCAAACAATAGCATCGTTTCCTGTTATTAGATACAAATGGTTAGATACAAAAAGGAACGAGTTATTGTTTGATGGAAATGAAGGATATCAGAAAGGAAATAGTTATGTTAGAAGAAAGATGATATATACTTAGATTTTTGACTTATCATACTGTGGTAAGCTCATAAAAATTCAGTTCAAACGGCATCTCTGTGGAGAGGGGATAAGGGCTGAACAGTTTTTTCTATTACCTGATATCGAAGAAGAGTTATTTAACCATTCATTTCAGAAACAGGAGGGTTTTTTATGCGTAACAGCTCAAATTTGCTTGCTCACTATGATAGAGAAAATCAAAAAGAACAACTTTTAACAAATCATTTATTAAATACAGCAACCATCGCATCCGATATCGGAAAAGAAATCGGAATGGGAAATCTATGCTTTCTTTTGGGAGTACTTCATGATAGTGGAAAAGCTGATATACAATTTCAAACAATGTTGAAAAATATGCCTGGCAGCAAGAATATTAGAGTAATACACTCGACTGCGGGGGCATATTTTTTATTTGAAACAAAATACAACAGAAATCTTGAGGATAAGAAGGAATCCAAAGGTTACAATGAGTTTATTGAAGTTTGTATGTATGTGATAGAAGCACATCATGGATTGTTTGATATCGTTGGAAAACGTGATGAAGATGGTTTCTCCGGTATGGATTATGTAAACAAAATTTTTGAAAGAGTGGAACATTATCAGGCGGACAGTAGGTATGACAAGGAGAAACTGAAACATTTTATTGACAATGAAGTAGCGTTGATTGTCAAAAGTGAATTGGGGTTTGATTCGATAGAAGAATTGATTGATTCTGCATTTCAGGAATATCATCACATCATGGAACAATTCACGAAAAACTATGTGCCCTTTGAGAGCGAAAGTGAAAAAAACAGAAAGAGGAATAAAAATCATAAACTGAAAGAACGAAGATTTTTTGATATGATGTTGGTTCGATTATTGTTGTCTATTTTAAAAACAGCTGATGTGGAAGACACCATCAATGCGTATGACTTTTTGATACAGAGAAGAACGGAAGAAGAGATACGATGTTTGAAGAGACACTATATTGAGGAAATTGAAGAGGAATACAAAAAATATCATAAAAACAACAATCCTACCAAGTTTATCAACCAAATGAGAAATCAGATTGCAGATACTTTGTTGGTGAGAGGACAGCAGGACGGTGCAGGAATCTATCGCTTAGAAGTTCCAACCGGTGCCGGAAAAACGAAGGCTGTATTGAGATACGCATTGCACCAAATGGACGACAAATCTAAGAACAGATTTGTTTATATTACAGCATTTTTGTCAGTTCTGGTGTTATTTGACATGTAAAGTGATAAAAAAAGGTTTTGCGTAAAAAGGCGTGAAAAATAGTGATTGGTGTTAAAAAATGTTGAAATATGCGTGATTTTAGTGTTATAAAAATGTAAAATAATGAAAATTTGTGTGAGTGGGCTGTCAAAAATAATTTTGGCATTCTGCTCTTTTTTTGACTAATCCAGATTAGTGTTTGAACGGTTTTTAAATAGTGTTAAAAAAGCATTAAAAAAGCTATTAAAAACACACTGTATATAATGATGTATGTATTGAAATTTCAACAAAAACATAGTTTTAGAACAGTGTTAAAAAATAAAAAGGATATTAAACGCTCTATAATAACTGTAATGTAGAGGTCGTTTAATATCCTTTTTTGTTTAAAAATGATTTAAAAGGTAGTCTCATCAATAATCATGTCATTTCAACACCTATAATTAGAGCATAAAATGTGAGAATTTCGCATAATTCAAACGGATTGAATCAGTTGATCAGGTGAATGCAAACTACATAGGATCAGTGAACTCGACTTGTTGGATTGAAAACTAAAGTATACTCATCTTTGCTTTTTGTATTATAAAAAATATTAAAAAGTGTTAAAAAGTCAGTTTTATCAATGGGTATACGATTTTAACAGATGGAAGAAAGGGGTTAAAAGGTCACGGAACTCGCGGAACTAAACTGCAAAACTCACGGAACTTAGTTCCGTGAGTTGAAAATACAAGGGTAGATGGCATTTTACCAAAATGTAGAATGATAAATTACTTCGCTATATTTTGGTAAATAAATTTAGCATAATCACAAAAAATTATGATGATGGTTTTGGTCGGTTTGAAATATAATTTTTTATTAAAGTAATGGATGATATTCATCCTAAATTTTACATAATCAGGCTGGTTTTGTTTGTTTTGTGTATAAAAAAGTATTAAAAGTGTTAAAAAGTCAGTTTTATCAACGGTTACACGATTTTAACGAAAAGTACGAGTATCTAAAATTGATATTCAAATATGCAAACAAAAAGCAAGTGATATGCAAACATATGCAAACTAATTGAAAATACAAGGGTACAGGGTATTTTTGTAAAATGGTGAATGATAAATTACTTCACCACATTTTGATAAATAAATTTAGCAAAAACAAGAAAAAAATAATCTTAAGAAAATCTATAATTTGACTCCCAGAATCTTGAAATCGGTATATTCGTTATTAATGATAATAGGCTTATATTTTTTGTTGATTGCACGGAGTTCTATGCAATCAGGAAATTGATGGAATTCTTTTAAAGTGGTGGCGTTGTTGATTGATGCAACTACTATTTGTCCATCGTTTGCAGTATTTTGTCTTTTTACGAGAATGGTATCACCATCTTCGATTAAAGGGGACATGCTATCGCCTTTAATTTGGAGAGCAAAGTCTGCCTGTTTCGCCTCTTCGGTACATGGCATTGCTACTACGTCGTCAAATGTATAGTCGTCCGGAAGGTCAATAGGTTGTCCGGCTGCAATGTAGCCAAGCATGGGAATGTAAACTGTTGATGATTCCGGTTGTGGAATACAAGCCTCTGTTTTATAAGGAACAGATTTTTCTGCGACTTTTAAGACGGATACAATGTCGCTTTGTTTTTTGTTATTAGGGTCTGAGCATAATAACTCCAACATTCCTTCTATTTTATTTTGATTCTTTTCATTTAATTCTCTATACATATTTAAAATGTTTAATTCCGCATCGCCTTTGACATTATTCTCGTTTGTTGGATTTTTTTCACTAAGAAGAGAATCAATACTAACATCAAGAGCAGAGGAAATTTTATAAAGAGAGTGAGTGTCAGGAACTCTATTCCCTGAGAGATAATTACTAATTGCGTTCTTGGATAATCCTGTTAAATTAGACAAATCTATCTGTTTTAGATTTTTCATCTTCATTAGATGCTTTAAGTTGATAGATACATTTTTTTCGTTAAAAGAATCCATAGGAACCTCCTTGTGGTGAATTAATTATTCTTTATATAACAAAAAAGTTCACAATTGTTACATAAAAGATTGACTAAGTTCTCGTTTGTGGTATAATATAAATATGATAAACAATACAGTCTATATATTTTATCATGCGCAAGAATACTACACAAGAATTTAAGGAGGCATAGAAAAATGAAACGGTTAAGAAAGTATATGGTGTATCTGGAAGACGAAGAATATCTATATAAAGTTGCAGTTCCAGCAGAGGACGAGCAGGCTGCAAGAGATTATGTTGATGGAAATGGAGAAGTAATTTTGATAAAAGATCTGACAAAAGAAAATAAATTAAGGATTTTTAGTAAAAATGTTGTTGAAGCATTAAAAAATTATGGATTCTCGACAACACAAACGGATCTTATTATAAGGACATTGGAGATTACCGGAGTGACGGAATAAAGGAGTGTAAAAAGAGAGAAGCAAAAGTATTAGAGTATCGCCATTTGGTATTGAGATTAAGAAGATTAGATAAGGGGGGAAGATGATGGAAGGCTCGAAATTATGGCTGATGATGTGCTATGTAAATTGCTATATGGTTTTGATCTTAAGTATGATTAACAGATATGCGAAGAAAACCTATTTAACAATATGCATTAATCTAATCATCGAAATAGGTTTTCTTATGAATATGATTTATTTATATCATTTTCAAAGCATGTTTAATAGTATTTTAACTATATTACTATCTGTCTGGATTACTACTCATAAATTTTTCGACAATTAATGCACCATTTAAAATAGCACAAAAATAACCATATTGTAATAAAAGTGTTTGTGGAATGGATATATTGCTCAACTGTAAAATGTAAATTATTGTCTGGATAAAATTGAATAAAATTATTAAATTTTCTGTAGTTAATATGTCTTGGTAATAGAGGTACTGATATATAAAAAAATGTCCCTCTGGAGTAAGAAGTTCCATAGTTTCGTTATCTTCCGCTATACGTGAAACGCATTCTCTAACAGTATCCTCTTTTTCTTTCTGCAATTGAACTTTTTTGAACTGAATGCCTGGGTGGAAGTCTATATCTAAATTTGAAGCTTCTTCAATGTCCATGGCAAGCTTTTTAACCGGAAAATTACTAAACTCTATTTTGGGAGTCAAAATATTTTGTATGTCAGCAATTTTTTCTAAATAAGATGGTTTTATAAATGATGCTAACTGTTGAGTAGATTTTAAACATATAGCATTGCATCTGATTTTTTGTATGGTAGCAGCTTTAGATGATGCGACTCCAATTTTGGAAACTTCAGTTGAAAATTTAAGATTATGGATAGTAGAAAAATTTTGTGAGTAATCCGGTTTTATAAATGATTTTAACTGTTGAGCAGAGATTAAGATATTTTTAGGCATAAGGTTTTGTATGTCAATACCTTTAAATGATGTAAGTGCAGTTCCCGGAATGTTCTTTGTAAATTGGGCATTACGCAAGGTGGTTTGAAACGGATTGCGATACATTAAATCCATTCGGTTAGCAAGAGGGTTCATTCGGTTGATAGAATCAATCAAGGTACTATAACGATAAAGTGATTGTGTTGGATTCATTTGAGGATTCTCCTTTCGACTATACCACGATAACAAATGTTACTTACAGGTATTATATCACAAAAGAAGGGAGTGGTTGAATGTTTTTGGGTGACAAAATTCGCAAGATGCGACTTGAAAAAGGGATGACTCAAAAAGAATTAGCAGGGCTAATCGGTTGTACGGGACCGCACATCACACATGTTGAAAAAAGGCAAAGAGACACTATCAATCTGAACACGGCGTGTAGAATTGCAAATGTATTTGAAATAAGTATTGATGAATTGGTTGAGGGTACAGAATTCGATTTAACAGGAGAGGAGGAAGAATAAATGAAACAATATGAGAGAAGAAAATTGAAATTAACACCATTCGGGCTGAATGTAAAAAAGAGATTACTCGACAAGGGAATGACACAAAAAGAGTTGGCAAGCGAGCTTGGTATCCATGGTTGTTATTTAACGGAAATTCTGTACGGTATTCGTGCCGGGTGGAAATACCGAGAACAGATTGAAGATATTTTGAGTATGAAGAAAAGCGGTTAGAAGGGATATGAGATATGGAAGGATTTTGTTATGTAAAAGAAGCGGAAGGCATTAAGAAATATGTAAAAAAAAGATATCCCAAATGGGATATTGAGGAATTGGAATATCAAAGCTACAGAAGAATAAAGGAATATTTTATGACACGTTTGAAGGAATGTAAATGCCTGGAGGACTGTCAAGAGATGTTCCGAGACTATTGGCATTCAATAGGACTTGGAAGGTGTCTTGAGCAACAACTTATTTCCAGAGCGTATCAAAGAGCTATGGAAGAGGTATGCGTGTATATCGTGCGTAAGTATAAAGGGAACATCGAACTTAAAGAGTCGATAGAAAAAATATAGAAAACAAGAAAGGATGGTTGTTATGAAACAAGATGTAATGAAATTGTATTTGAAAATGGCGAGGGGGTTGGTTCGGCAAGTTAAGATTTTAGAAGGTATCAATCAGGAATATTTTTGCTCTGTAATGCAGAGACTGGAACAGGAGGGAATGGATGGCATCAAAAAAGAAGAGTTAGCGGAAATAAGGTCAAATTCTGCAAGAATACTAAGTATTTCCGAAAAGCTTGATACGATAGTATCAAAAGTGCTCTTAATTAACTCTTCTGATAACAGTGTATCAGAAGAATCGAAAAGAGACAAGAAGTAATTTTGAACTAAGGGATAGATGAATCATTAAATCGGTTGGGAGGAATCAAGTATGAATTTAACAGTAAAGGAGGTTGCGGAATTAAAAGGCTGTTCGGAACGATATATCCGAAAGCAAATAAATAATGGTGAGATAAAAGTAATACAAGCTGAAAATCCGGCTAATAACCGAAAAGAATATCGTATCCAAGTTGAAGATTTACCGGAAGAACTGCAAGCAAAATACTATGCAAAAATGAATCAGGAATTGCCGGCTACTCTGAAAAAAGAGCATAAAAGCTACACTAAACAGGTGGAAGAAAAAAGAATCGATGAATATAGCAAGGCTGAGCGAGAAGAAATTGAACTTTGGTGCAGCATTTTATCTCGGTGGCAAGAACATCGGGCGTTGTACGAAAGTAAGTTGGAAGCAGATAAAGATATTATCGGTGCAATCAATATGGAGCTAAGAATGAAAGGTCTTGATCTTAAAGTTAGTCCACAAAAATTGTATCGAAAATATCATTATTACAAAAACGGTCTACTTGGAGGTTTAATTGATGAGCGAGGTGGTTGGAATAGAGGACAGAGCAGTATACCGGAACAAGTTTGGGACGGATTCCTGTACTATTACCTCGATGAAAGGAGACCGAGCCTTTCGACTGTTTATCGAAATACAGTTGACTGGACAAAAGAATTTTATCCGGAACTTGTCGAAATGATCCCATCTGAACGAAGTTTCCGCAGACATTTACAAACAGATGTACCTAAAGCAGTTGTTACATTATTTCGGAAAGGGCAAAAGGCGCTTGATGATAGTTGTTTGTACTACATCGAACGGCTATATGATGACCTTGAAGTAAATGATTGTTGGGTGACGGACAACCACACGCTTGATATACAAACAAAAAAAGAAGATGGAACCGACACAATTCACAGGTTGTATCTTACAGCGTTTTTGGATGCGAAGTCCGGGATTATAACCGGCTGGAATATTACTGACAATCCGAGTATTAACAGTACACTATTTGCACTTAGGATGGGGATTTTGAAGTATGGGAAACCACGAATGATCCTATCGGATAACGGTTCTGAATTCTCCTCTTATGACTTTAATAACCGAGGGAAACGAAAGAAAAAGGAAGAGAATATGTTTCGGGAAGAACAGACGATCCTTGGTCGGTTGAACATCGAACTTCGACTTGCAAAGGTAAAGAACGCAAGGGCAAAACATATCGAACGATTTTTCTTGAGTTTTAAGGAGCATATATCAAAGCTATTCGCATCATACACCGGTGGAAACATTATGGAGCGACCGGAGAGTTTAAAACGAATTATCCGAAACGGAGAAATTCCAACCGACTCGAAATTAAGGGAGACGGTTGGAGAACTGATAGAACTTGAAAACAATGCACTTTATGGCGGAGCGGAACAAAAGAGGTACAAAGGATTTACCAAAATTGAAGTTTGGAATGACAGTGTGAAACGCATTAAACAAGTATTTATGACAGAAAACGATTTGACACTGTGTTTGATGAGAGCAAAGAATTATCAAAAGGTAAAAAGAAACGGTGTATATATCACGATTGCGGGAGAGCAATTATGGTATAACAGCGAGGATACTTGGCTACATCAAGATGAGCAGGTTTTGGTTCGATATAATCCGCTTGATTTAAGCAGTGTTAGGTTATATGACAAGGACGATAGATACCTTTTTACATGGGAGCTCGAAAGAACATTGTTACTATCGTTTATGGATGCGGATATCGATAAGATATCTGAAGCTAACGAAAAATTGGCAAAACAACGCAAGGTTGTCAAACAGTATGGAAAAGATATGTTCGCAAATATGAAGTCGGAAACGAAAATCGACATGCTGGACCTTATGGTCAAGAGAGCACATATTGCAAAAGAAGGCAGCATAATAGAACAAAGTAGCGTCATCGAACTACAACAGTTGAACGAAGTAGAAGCAACTCCGTTATTAAAAACAGGAACGGATAACAATATTATAGATATTGATATTGCAAGAATGAATCGCAACATCGAAGAAAGGAAGAAAAGATGAAACAAGAAGATAAAAAAAGAGCGCTGGAGCAATTTGACGAGCTTGTTGCAAAAGTAGGCAGTCAGAACAAAGCGTGTAACTTGATTGGAATCTCTGCTGCAATTATCTCAGGACTTCGTAGCGGTAGCTACAAAGGTGATGAAGATAAGCAGTTTGAAAAACTGATTGCATATTTTAGAGTGAAGGAAGAAGCAAAAGATTCGTACAAGGCTCAGGATTATGTACCGACAAGTATTAGTGAAGATGTATATCAATATATCAGAAATTGTCAAAACAAAGGCGGACTGATGGCGATATCAGGAGATGCCGGAGTTGGCAAGACAAGAGCAATCAGACATTTTTGCGAAAACAACCGAATGAATACGATTTGGATTACAGCGAATCCGTGTTTAAACACTGTTAAACCGGTTTTAAAAGCACTTTCTAAAGCATTAAATGTGAACGCACGAACGAATGATGATATGTACATCGGTATACAGGATAAGTTGAAAGATGGCATGGTAATCATCTTTGATGAGGCGCAGCACTTAAGTTTGAAGGTTATCGAAACTCTGAGGGGATTTAGTGATTACTTCGCCGATCGTGGGCAGACGCTCGGGATCTGTTTTGTAGGGAACAGCACAACGATAAGTAAATTCGGTGGAAAGCAAGATGCAGTATTTGAGCAGATTGCAAATCGAACCATACAAAGACCGATTTTTAACACAAAACAGATTAAAAAGTCGGACATGGAATTACTCTTTCCTCTCCTTGCCGGAAAGGATATGGAGATTGAATTTTTACTCGGAATCGCACAAACAAAGCAGGCGATTAGAGGGGCAATGCATTTATTCTCAAACGCATACGATAATGGAGATATCTCGTACGATGGTTTGGTAAACATGGCAAAACATATGCATATGAATTTATAGGGTTCGACATTTAAGGAGATTTTGAAAATAAAAAAATCAAGCTCGCACACAAAATGTAGAGCTTGATCCAGTCTCCTTGATAAGGGAATAAAAAGGGGACTTCAAAATGAAAAATTTGAACCTATTATATCGCAAAATAAAAAGGTTGTCAAAAGGAGATTATTATGAAGAAGAAAAAGCAGATATTACTGGACCTTAAGGCACTGAGATTTGACTATCATGCAAGACTGGTACTTGCGGAAGGCGAAGAGCAGAAAGAGAAGATTCGAGAGGTGTTGGCACTGTTTGATGAGTTAAATGATAGGATTGAGGAGTTGGAGGAGAGATAGATACATGCTATTTCAAGAAAGAGTTGAGAATTATGCGATTAATTTTTTGGAGGAAGAAATTAAAACAATAGATGAATTGTTAAAAAGAAAAAACACTTCCGATAATGAGAAAGGTATATTAGAAAAATTGAGAAACATGTATTTGGAAGACTTAGAAGAATTGGAGAAGTTGATATGAAACACGGAAAGAAACTTACAAGAAAGGAAAAGGAGTTTTTTGCAAGTTGTAACTTGAATCCTAATAATTGGTTAAGGATCAAGGAGACTCCTGAACGAGTGGAATATGTGAACAAAATTAGTGGGAAAACAAGAGTTATGAAGAAATAGGAGAGAGCAGTTAAAAATGAAAACAACTGATTTGATAGATATTACTATTACACTCTATTTTGAATTCAAAAATTCAGAAAAATATGGCGGAGAAGGCACTGTGGGTTATGCTTATCAACAATACGAAGAGTGTGAAACAATAGAAAATATTGATGAGTTGATTGAACAGACTCGAAAACAGATTGCAGATTTGACAAAGTCACCTGTCGAATGCGTAAGACTTATATCAAAAAAAGAGTACGAAAGTAAGATTAATAAAGGGAGTAGATAAAAAAAGGAGTGATACTTATGCCAAGATGGTTTTGGACATTGTTATGGGTGAGTCAGGTTATAAACTGGGTTGTAACAATCTGGGCTTATGGCACACTGGATGGGAGTTGTCTTATGGCACCGGCTTTTACAATAGCATGGATGATAAAAGATGATATTGTAGAGTGTTATACAACACTTTTTACGGATGATTGGGAGTATGAAGATGACGACATTATGGAAGAGTGGAATGAGGAAGATTATTACAGATATTATGACCTCAGAAAAGGAGCATAGTATGAAACTTAGATTGGATGGATTGTATGAAGTACAACGAAAAAGTGCTGATGAGCGCTATAAGCAAAACAAAAAAGATAGAATGATATTCTTAGGGGAACTTGGCGAAGGAAAGAGTGGGATGCTGCTCTTCCAGCATCCTAAAGGATATAAGGAGACTTTCTTAAAGTCGAGCATCGGAAATGATGTGAAAATTACGGAGGTAAAGAGATGATAAAAAGGTATTTAATGGTCGTTTTAATACTGTTTCTACTGTGTTTTACAAATGTTTTTGCCGAAGTTGAAACTCCGGTAATTATCCCGGCACAAGTCTATGAAACGGCAGTCTTTTCGGCAGACAGATTTGGAGTTCCGGTTGAAAATGTACTTGCAATGATTTTGGTTGAGAACAGAAATTTTGATATCAGATTGAGGAGTAAAACGAAAGATAGTGGGATGTGTCAGATAAAAGACGGCATCCTAAAAGATTTTTATAGCTGCGGTTTCAACGATGTATATAACCTGCATGAAAATATTGAGTTTGGAACAATGCGGTTGAAATGGGCGTATGATAAGTACCGGGATTGGAACAAAACCTACATGGTATATAACTTGGGTGACGGACGAGCGAAAAGATTGTTTCAGAAAGGTTTGACTCAGAGCGGATACAGTAGAAAGTGTATGGAGTATCTAAAAATAAAAAACCAGTGGAAGATAAAGGCACTGGATGGAAGGCTATATACATTGCCAGACTATGATGCGATTTTTTTCTTTGGATTGAGAGGAAGATATGAATGGAATTAAAGAAATTTGTTACTGCAATTTTAGAGTTGTATAAAATAGAGGATGTTTCTATGCTGAACCATTGTTTGTTAAACACTGCACTAAATCATGAGGTTGCAATATATGATGCATATTTGGAGCTTGTTTCCGGAGACTTAAAAAAAGATTATTTGAGAAATATTTTTCAGTACTATCAAGCTGACAGAAAAGAAAAAATGCAGGATTATACACCTGATTGTTTAGCAGTCTTCATGGGGCAATTTATATCTAAGGACAACGAAGTAATAATTGACTTATGCGCGGGATCCGGAACGCTGGCTATCAATGCACATAATCATGGTGCTAAAGGAGTATTCGAATTATACGAAATTGATGACAATGTTATGGGTTATCTGCTATTTAATCTTGCGGTAAGAAACATGCATGGCACAGCATATTTGTCTGATGTCCTAAAACGTAAAATATATAAAAAATATACAATTCAGGAGGACGAAAAATATTCTAGAGTTTGTGAGGAGGTTATGTATGAAAATATCTTTAATTAGTAACCCGCCATATAATATGGAGTGGGGAGCAGTCGAAGATGAACGCTTTGAAAATTCAGGCACACCACCGAAGAAAAATGCAAATTTTGCATTTATTATGACAGGGTTACAAAAAATAACAGATAGAGCAATCTTTTTGTTACCATGTGGTGTTTTGTCTACACAGAACAGAAAAGAAACAGAAATACGAAAGTATCTGATAGAGAACAATTTTGTTGAGTCTATTGTATTATTACCGGCACAAATGTTTGAAAAAACAGGAATTGCAACATGTATTGTCGTTTTTAATAAAAATAAAACAGAAAATGTTATTGCAATGTTTGATTTGCGCAAAAAATACGACATTGAAACAAGAAAGCAAAGAGGTCAATTTGGCGGTTCAGCACATGAAAGTAGAGTGTATGAAAAGGAAAAGAAGATTATATCGGAAGAAACTATGCAAGAAGTTTTAACTGCAATACAAGAAAGAAAAAATGTGCCGGAGTTTGTAAAATTTGTAACGATAGAAGATGTTATAAAAAATAAATATAATCTCAATCCAGCAAGATACATTGAAATCTTAGAAAAAGCAGAAAAGCACAGACCGTATATTGATATTGTAAATGATTTGAATTTTATTATTAGGCAACGCAATGTACTGAAACTGACGATAAATGAAACGGTTGCGAAGCGAATCGGGTTAGATGAAATTGCACAACTTGAAAAGCAGAGCAACGACAACTTAGAAAACATAAATGAAACACTTAAAAAAATAGGTTGTGCAAATTTGGCAAAGAGTGATTATATTACACTCTCTAAAAATAAAAATGAAATAAAATTTGAGAACAAGGATAAGGAAATTATATCTGAAATTTTTTTAAGTATATTTCAAATGTACAAAGCACATATTATGTTTTTGAATAATATTGAAAATAAGCATCTTGCAGAATTGCGGGACGCATTACTTCCAGATCTGATGTCGGGGAGGATAGAAATATGAAGATAGTAGATGGCAGTGTGTATAGCAAAGAGGAATTGATAGAAATTATCAATCATCTATTGAGTGTAGAGTATGAGTTTGCAAAATATCCCTATATAGTGAATTATCAGTCTAAAAAAGTTATAAGTCTTTTGGATCAAACACATGATCTTGTGGTAACAATGCAATCTTTACCACATACACGGGAGGGATTGTTGGAGAGATTGGAAATCGGTAAGAAAATTGATGCAATCCATAAGAAGGTTGATAGAATTGAAAAATCAATAGTTATAGATTAGGAGGAGTAGAACAGAGTGGAAAAGATAGCTGTCATCAGCACGATAGGATTTTGGGTGATTATGGGTATTTTTATATATAAAAGTTTGGATTAGGAGGAAGAAATATGTTAAACGAAAAGAAAATAAGCAAGAGCGGTGGAATTACAATCCCGGCACACATAAGAAGAGAGCTTGGAATTACAGTAGGAGAAAAAGTGGAATTGAAAGTGGATGAAAATGGAAATTTGGGAGTCGAACGAATTGAAGGAAGTTGTTTATTGTGCCAAACACACGACTCCTTATTAAAAATAGATGGAATTTATATCTGTATAAAATGTGCAGAAAAGGTGCAACAAGCATTAAGTGGAGGTGGTAACTAATGATTGAGAATTTGAACGAGAAACTGAAAAGAGTGTATCAAATTGATAGCATGATGTCTAAGTTAAAAAAAGAAAAAGATGAGATAACAGCAGGACTGCAATCATATGGATTTGAAGTCATAGAGAATAAAAATTTGAAACATTTGGAACTTACAGCTGACTGTGGATCTTGTAATGTCGGCTACAAAGAAAAATTGACAGTGGACAATCTTGAAAAACTAAAAGAAGTTTGCGGATCTATTGTTGATGCAAAAGTGAAGATAACAATGGAGCCTAAGATTGAGTTTGCTGATAAAAAATTCCAGACAGCACTTATTGCACTGTACAAGCAAGAGTACAAGCAACACAATATTTCTGCTCTGCTCAATAGTTTTGGATTAGACGATAAAGAGAGCAAGGCAGTCGTGAAAAAACTCAAAGGAGATTACTTTAAGGATAAAGCACTACTGGAAAGTTACCATGTGAATGATGACGACTTGGAAGAAGAACTGGACATGATCAAAGAGCAGTTGAACTATGAATTGGTAACGAGATATTTTGACGTTGATACCATCAATATAGATGATTTGAAGAAAGCAATCTTTGTTGAAGACACCTTGTCTGTAGGATATAAATTTAAGGAGTAAAGAGAAGTACATTTTGCACAATAAAGGAGTTGACTACTGATTGAATTTGGACAGATATGACGATAGAGGAAGGAAAATTATTGAAAAATATTTTGGAACAATTGCTTGTACCCGTCTTACCGGAAACATATCGGATAGCGTTAAAAATCGTGAAATAAAATATTGGGAAAAATTTAGCATTCCGGTGGTGATACATGCTCTTGAAATACACATTCAAAAATATCCATCTATGAAAGAATCGTATACCAGAGGAATAATGAGAAACCTTGAAATGCAAGGATATCAAGGAAGAGAAAAACAAGATATTATCAAACGAAGAGGGTATGAAACAGCAGAAGATATGACAAATAATAGAAGAAAAGAGTATGAAAATGAGATGAGGCTTTGGTACAATAAAAAAGGAGTAAAGATGAGATGATGAGATATGAGTAAAAGACAATCAGCGGAAATGATTACAAAGCAACATATCCACACTCTATACGCAATTGCAAGTCGTGTTGGGTTGGTGGAATCGGGAAATAAGAACGATGATTTTCATACCTTGGTATATCGCCTTACGAAAAAACAATCGGTCAAAGATTTGACAGAAAAAGAATTTTATATTGTAAAAGGTAATTTATTAAAGATAGGAAATGATGATTCGAGGAAGAGAGTTAAGGATACTGAGATTATAAGTAACGGAATGACTGAGGAACAAATTAAAAAATCTTGGGCAATTCTCTATGAGATTATACAATATTCACCATCCTCTGCTACTGCAGGCGAGAGGATGGTGGGAGCAATCAAAAAAATCCTTGGAGTAGATGCACAGGTGAGTCAACCCTTTGCGTGGTTGGATGCAGCTCATGGGATTAGATTGATTGAGCAATTAAAAAAATATGAAAACAGTGTTAAAAAAGCAAAAAAACATTGATGTGAAGTTTGAAAGAAAATAAAAAGGAGGAACTATGGATTTGTGGGAAGGTATCGAACTGGATGATATTCCAATCGAACAGAGAGATTTTGCGGAATTGGTCGGACTAGATACTTTTCGCAAATTGATAGAAATGTACGGAGGTAGTAGCATTTATATATGTAAAGAAGATGCTATCCTCCGACAAAAAAGAAATCTTGCCATCGTAGAGGAGTTTAACGGCACCAATTACTTGGCACTTGCAAAAAAACACTCTTTAACAGAGCGAACAATTAGAGAGGTTATCAATAGCACGCTTGGCGATGGAAAGTATGTGACAAAAAATCAAGTATCTATGTTTGACGATAAACACACAAAAAAAGAACGGCAATAATCCGTTCTTTTTTTATAAAATACTGTTAGTTAGATGGCTTTTGCTATTTAATAATATAAAATCAATATAGTTCGCAGCTATATTGATTCGTCAAAGAGAAAAATGCATCAGCTGTCTATAAATTAACATGTTTAGTATTATGTTATTTTATAACACATTTTCCTTTTTGACAATATCTAAAAAAATCGTTTTGGAAAAATTAGTTGTCATCTGATAGATATTGTTCGTAAAAAATTTCTAATTTTTCTGCCGTTTCAAGGGTCATTCTTTTTATGTCCCTCTGTCCACTTCTGTATCTTCCAAAACTTTCGGTAGAGATTCCCGATTCTTTTTCGATTTTATAAGATGTGTAATTGCTATCTACGATAGCTTGTATTTTTTCGCTGAGTTTCATATAGCACCTCCTCTCCTTAATAGTAAGAGAGAGGGTTATTCCCCCTCTTTTAAAATTCTATTTACATTTTCGTCCCAAATTCCTCTCAAATCTGTGGAATAAAGAAGGTCGGCTAATTCGCTAAAATTCAAATCGTTTAATTCAACAGTAACCTCTTTGTAAGGCGATAGTTCGCCTTTTTTGTAAAAGTAAATCCCAGCAGTATTGTTATTCTCGATAAACATTCTTGAAAAGGCATATTCACCTTCAACGTAAAATGTTGATAGTGCAGGTAGATGATGATTTTCTGCCACATCAAACATGGTTCCGTTCTTACCGTTCATGTAAAACAGCGCTCCATCCTCAACGAGTTCTGGAAATCTTTCCTTTTCGATTTCAGGAATGATGTACCCTTGATATAATTTATTGATAATCTCCAATCTCTTATCCATTTTCATTTCCTCCTATTTTTTATTTTGTTTACTAATTTGCATGCTGTAATCTTACAAATTCTTCTATGTCTTCATCCCAATAATAGCCTGCTGACTCTGCTCCCCTCTCATCATATTTATCAGGATAGCACCAGTCGTCTAAAAACTCTTGTGCTATTCCGTTTCTGCAGTCAAAAATTTGTTTTACATTAAATCTGTTTGTCTCCGTATGAAAATAATCAAGTGCTTCTTCTTTTTCGTCAAAGGTCTTAAACCAGTTATTTGGACAATTCATCTCGTTAAAATCTCCTGGATAATAGCTAACTACTATAAACTTTGTCATTTTCATTTCCTCCTATTTTTTTAGTTTGTTTATCTAAATACACTATAACAAATTACTTGTTATCTGTCAAGTACAATTTCAAAAAAATTTTTATTTTTTTAAACATAGTTTTAATTGGAAGCTGCTCAATATTTGGGTCATTTGGAGCAAATACATTAAAGGAGAAAAAACCTTCAAGTAGCTGTAAAGATTGATTTGTCAACAAAAAAAGATAATTTTTTTCAAAAAAACTATTGACTTTTGTGGATACATAATATATAATATAATTACAGTAAGGGAACGCCTTACAAGTACGCAAGGCAAGGTGCAGAAAGGAGAATCAAATGAACGAAGAAATGAATACAAGCGAATTATTAAAAGAAGTAGCAGAAGAGAACCAAACGAGAAAAATCCTTGAAATTCTAAACAATTGCAAAGATTTAGAAGAAGCAAAAGAAAAAGTAAAAGCTCTACTAAATAAATAGTAGAGCAAAAAAGAAAGCATATAATAGGTAGCTTGTCCTACCTATTATATCCATTTATATTTTACCGCAAAATTAAAAAAAGGGCAAGAGGAAGGTATTGGTGATGACAGAAAAAAATAAACTGGGTAGACCGACAGATGCACCTAAAGTGCTTAGTACAAGGATACGGTTATCTGCGGAAGACATTATAAAACTTGAGGTTTGTGCAACCGAGCTGCAAAAATCTAAAGCGGAGGTAGTGCGAATGGGGATAGATAGAATTTACAAAGAATTAAAAAGGTAAATCTCACTACCCATAAATTATAAATGTATAAGGTGTAGGAATAAATTTTTCGAATTAGACAACAAGAGGAATTTATGATAAAGTAATTACAAATAAACATTAGAATTACAATGCTTTAAGAGGGATATTTCTGAAACACTTCAAATGTAGTTTCGCTGAGAAAAGGCTATACTGTAAGTAACAAATACAGTATAGCCTTTTGAATTTTAAAAGAAATTTTCACATATCAAGACAAAAAATAAAAGGCAGAGGGGAAGAAAAAATGGACACAGCAGTAACAATTGGAGCAGTCTTGTCGATTGTCATTGGAGTTGTCAGTTACTTTTTAAAAAGAACGATGACAGACATCGATCGCCATGGCACAGCCATTTCGGATATACAAAAGAATTATGTAAAAAGGGAAGAACTTGACGAGCGGGAAAAGGAAATTAGAAAAGACATCAAGCAAGAGACAGGTTCCGTTGTAGCTGCGATTAAGGACTTGGCAAAGGAAGTGAAGGGAGTACAAGTCAATTATATAAGTAAGGATGACTTTTTTAAGGAAAATGTGAGAATCGAAAAAAAGATAGACAGAATTATGGATTTAATTTTAGAAGATAGGGGGAAAAGAAATTGAATTTTGAAGATAAAATTAAGCGGGACATTCAGACAGCTGAGTTTGCGGAAAATAACGGTAGAATCATCCGTACTGTAAATGTACTCAGAGGGAAATGGATTAGGCTATCTTCTGTAAGAGATGTATTGGATGATATCAACCTTGCAGATTTAGAACAATCGCTCATCTATCTTGAGCGTTCTGAATATATTTCTGTTCGAGATATCGAAACAAAAATGACTGTAGAAGTTGAACAAGCGGATTATTCCGAAAGTGAAGTGTCTTTGACAAAAAAAGGGATTGATGTAGCACTGTACTTTATTAAAGATGCCGCAGTAAAGGTGTGATAAAATGGGAAATAGAAAACACTCCATCATCGACTCGCTGCCTGCAACGCTTAAAGATGCAGTAGAGCAGATGATGCAGGAAAACTTCACTTATGCCGAAATTGCAGATTTTATCAAACAAAACGGCTATGAAATCTCTACCACATCTGTTTGGAGATATGCCAGCAATCTAAATGCAAGCATCCAACAGCTGAAAATGGCGCAGGAAAATTTTCGAGTAATTATGGATGAAATCGGAAAGTATCCAGCACTGGATACAACAGAAGGTATTATCCGTCTTTTGTCGCATAATGTTTTGAATACAATCCAAAATGCAGGAGAGGACTATTTCAAAGTCATAGAACCTGAAAAACTAATCAAGCAGAGCACGGCATTGATTAGAGCTGCAGCATATAAGAGTAATATCGACTTGAAAAACAAAGAGATCCTTGACGCGGGATTTGAAAGTGTAAAAACCATGGTCTTTGAGGCGATGGCAAAAGAAAATCCGGAGTTATATGCACAAGTGGTTAAATTTTTGGACAGCAAGAGAGAAGTCAAGAAGGAGGAGCTGTAATGGAAGTTTATGTACTACAGGTTATCTCCGGAGAAGAAGAGAGTGTAATTCGAAATTTAAAGCGTGCCGGTTATACAGCATATGCTCCAAGTGAAACCCGATTGGAGCGAAGAGGCGGAGGATGGCACAAAAGAAAACGCGTCCTTTTTACCGGATATGTCTTTTTGGCAGTAGAAAAATTGGATGCAAAGGCATACTATACGGCAAAAAATGATGCTTTTGTAATTCGTTTTTTAGGGAGTGAAAAGCCGGAGAAATTAGAAGATTCCGAAATGGAAATGATTCTATCGATGGCAGGTGACGGAGAACCAATGCCGCTGCCGGTGATAACTTTTGATAAAAAAATGAAGGCATGGCAAGTGGAAGGTAATTTAAAAGACAAACGCATTGCTTTAAAAAGGCTTTTTTTAAGACAAAAGAGAGCGGTGTTTGAAGTGGAGCTCGCCGGAAAGAAACATGATATTATGTTATCTTGCCAAATAAAAGAAGTATAGAAAAAGGATTTGTTGATTCGTCCGAATCTTAAAAAGCTATACGGACATAAAAAAACATACTTGGATATCAAAAATCCAAGTGGCGAAGCACGCACTTTTTTATAAAATGCAAAACAGGTATTTTATAAAAAATAAAAATGTGTTAAAAAGCGTTAAAAAACCGTTAAAATTCATTTTAACAAAAATGGCACATATAAAATTATATCAAAAATACAAAAAACAAAAATAAGGCTTAAAATTGCCTTATTTTTAATTTCAGAAAAAACGCGATAAAGGAGGTGGAAATATGCAGGCAAAAATCCGGTCAAGAAAAAAACTGTTGGAAGCATTAACAGAAGTAAACGAAGAAAAAGATGATGTTTTTTCAGAAGAGGAAGAGCGAGTTAAAACTCTCACTGAGCAATTCTTGAAAAAAGATACTTCTTCTGAGCGATTGAAGCTTTTGAAAGAGTATCAGGAAGGAGTGACTTTAACAGGCACTACCGGCATAAGAAGAAAACTTGCAGCATTTGATTTGGAGTATTTCGGGAAGGTATATTTTCCACACTTCTTTTCCAAGCCGTCTCCGAAATTCCATGAAGATTTGGATGATATTTGGACGGACGGAGTGTTAAAAGGGTTAAATCCAAATAAAAAAAGCATTGCAAAAAGCGTAAACAAACAAGAGGGTTGCAAGAGAGGAGTTGCTGCTCCTCGTGGTCATGCCAAGAGTACAAATCTAACTTTTAAGGATACGATCCATGCGATTGTGTATCAGTATAAACATTATATCATCTTGATTTCTGACACATATGACCAAGCAAAAGGATTTTTGGAAGCAATCAAGGAGGAGCTGGAAGAAAACACTGCGATACAAAATGATTTTGGCGATTTGACCGGCAAAATATGGCGCGAAGATGTAATTGTAACAAAAACGAAAATCAAAGTGCAGGCAAAAGGTGCAGCACAAAAAATGCGTGGATTGAAACACAAAAACTGGAGACCGGACCTCATCATCTTGGATGATTGTGAAAATGACGAGTTGGTTCGTACTCCGGAGCAACGAGAAAAATTAAAAAACTGGTATTATAAAGCAGTTTCAAAATGCGGGGACAGTTACACAGACTTTGTTTTTATCGGAACTATGTTGCATTATGATTCGCTACTTGCGAAAATCATGAAAAATGCAAAGTACAAGACGGTTAAATATAAAGCGGTTATTGAATTTTCGAAATCTCCGCTCTGGGATGAGTGGGAAGAAATCTTTAACGACTTGGGCAACGAGAATCACGAAGAAGATGCAAGAGCATTTTTTGACCAACACAAAGAGGAAATGCTTTTCGGAACGAAGGTATTGTGGGAAGATAAACTATCGTATTATCAGCTGATGGAAATGAAAGTTTCGGAGGGAGAAGCGGCATTTAACTCCGAAGAACAAAACGAGCCGATAAATCCGGAAGATTGTCTATTTAATGACGAGTGGTTTGACTACTATAATCCGCATGAAATTGATTTTTCAAATGGATTTGAATTTTTCGGGTTTGTGGATCCGTCGCTGGGCAAGAATAAAAAATCCGACTACAGTGCAATCATTACGATTGCGAAAGAAACGGCGACGGGATATATGTACGTTGAGGATGCGGATATTGAGCGAAGACATCCGGATAAAATTATCACAGATGTGATAGAAAAAGCATTTCGTATTGGCAAACAATACAAGGCGAAATATAAAGTGTTCGGTGCAGAAACGAATCAATTCCAATGGTTTTTGAAAGAGCAATTGGCAAAAGCAAGTGCAAAGGCAGGAGTCTATCTTCCAATTCAGGAAGTAAATCAAACAGCTGATAAGGTTTTAAGGGTACAGACATTGCAGCCGGACATCAAAAATAAATACTTGAAATTTAACCGACAACACAAAAAACTGTTGGAGCAACTTAGGTATTTTCCGATGGCGGATCATGATGATGGACCTGATGCATTGGAAAGTTGCCGTACATTGGCGGCGGGAGCAAAAAGAAGATTAAGATTCTTGGATATTAGAAAATTCGGATTGTAGGAGGTGAGTGTATTGTATCGATTTGAAGGGGAACTTACAGAAAAGCAGATACTTAAGTTTATATCTGCCTATGAAAAAAACAACAAAAGCAGATATGAAAAGTTTCAGAACTACTATAAAAATAAAACAGATATTTTAACCAGAGAACCTCGAATTAGTGGAGATTCTAACAATAAAGTTGCTTCCGCGTTCTCCGGGTATATCGTTGATATGGCAACCGGGTATTTTATCGGCAAGCCGGTTGTGTACTCGAATGCCGGAGAAGAAAAAAATGACATCAGAGAGGTAATTCAGGACATTTACAACTACAATGACGAGGCAGACGAGAACATGGAGATTGCAAAGCAATGCTCCATCAAAGGGCGGTGCTATGAGATTGTATATCTTGACGAAACGGATCAAGACGAAAACGGGAATCTTCGTGTGCGATTTAACAAAATTGACGCGGAGAACATGATGGTCTTGTACGACTACAACATTTCTCCGGAACCATCCTATGCGATTCGTTGGTACTATCAGTACATTGATAGCAAAAAGCAGATGTATGTAGAGGTGTATTCAAAAAAATCTATCCTATATTACCGAAAAGAAGGATCTGCTCTTGTGGAAGACAAACCGCCTGTCGCACACTTCTTCCGACTCGTACCGGTCGTTGAGTATGTGAACAACGAAGAGAGACAAGGGGATTTCGAAAAAGTCATTACAACGATTGATGCATACGATAAAGCATTATCGGACAGTGTAAATAATCTTGAGTATTTTGCAAATGCATATATGTACCTTGTCGGCATGGCAAGTACAGACGAAGTGGATATTAAAAAAATGCGAGAATTACGAGTTATGCTCCTTGAAAAAGCGGGAGAAGCGGGTTTTTTAACAAAACCGGATAACTCGGCTGAAACAGAGAATTTATCGAATCGATTGGACAATGACATCCACAAGTTCTCTATGATACCAAATCTGTCTGATGAAAATTTTGCAAACAATTCTTCCGGTATTGCTATGATGTACAAATTATTTGGACTGGAACAACTCACAAGTAAAAAGGAGCGCAAGTTTAAGAAAGGTTTGCAACGGAGATTAGAACTTATTGTAAATTATCTTAATTTTCGCGGGAAAAACTATGATTATCGTGAGATCGGCATGAAGTTTACAAGAAACATTCCGGTCGATAACAAAGAAAATGTTGAAATCGTACAAATGTTGCAAGGCATTGTTTCAAAAGAAACTGCAATTTCAAATCTTAAATTGATTGAAGATGTTTCGGCTGAATTGGAAAAGATTCAATCGGAAAAAAATCAATACAGCCTTGATTTAGATGGTGATGCACATGAGTCTTGAGCAGGATTACAAAAAACTCAATGATAAGATTGAAAAAATCATCGCAGAAAATCAGAAAAAGATTGTCAAGGAGTACAAGAAGTCGTTAGAGGAGTTACGAACAGAGATACGTCAGATGTATGATCGTTACGATTTGCAAGAGGATAAATTGACGTTGGAAGAAGTGGCAAAGTATGATCGTTTGCAAAAATTGGATAAAAAGGTCGAAGACACATACAAAGCCTTGTATGAGCACAATCGTAAAATTACAAAGAGCACACTTGAAAATGTTTTTAAAACAAGTGCCGACGGAAGCATATCCCCGATTGAAGCTGTCACCGGAAAGAAATTGCACGGTATTACAAAAACTTTGGAAATTGAAAAAACTGTCAACGAAAGAATGGCAGGGTTGCACTGGGCGGAGCGTTTAGGGCATCATCGTAATGATGTCATTTATGCCACACAAAAAACGTTAAAAGAAGGTCTTGCGCAAGGCAGTACCTATCGGGAGTTGTCTGACCGATTAAAGACGGAACTTGAAGGAAATGTGATACAACCGATGCGAATTATCCGTACCGAAAGTGGTAGGGTGTATGCAAAAGCACAGCAAGAATCTTTGGATAAAGTGTCAAAGCAGGTAGATATGGTAAAAACTTGGCATACTGCAAAGGATGAGAGAGTAAGAGGCAGAAAAGCAGGAGACAAGACAAATCATGTTGATATGGAAGGGCAAACAGTACTATACGAAGAAGATTTTGTATTTCCGGACGGTACACAGACGGAAGCTCCGAGGATGTCCGGGGTTGCAGGGCATGATATCCATTGCCGGTGTTGGATGAGTGTGGACTTAGCAGAAACTGTAGTCAAAGATAGCAAAGATGTTAAGACTGCAAAGGCTGTAGCCAAAGATAGCAAGGATGTTAAGACTGCAAAGGCTGTAGCTAAAGAAAGTAAGGATGTTAGGACTGCAAAGGTTGTAGCCAAAGATAGCAAGGATGTTAAGACTGCAAAACCTCTGACTAAAGAAAGTGAAGTTGTTAAAATCAATGCAGGAGAGTATAATAAAAATGGGAGTGCAGAAGAATCAAAAACAGAGAAAAACAAATCTTACAAGATTCTTTCAAAAAATGATGTGAAGCCGTATCAAACGCTTAGTGACGTAGTGTATGAAGATTTAAAAGCAAATGATATAGCTGCGTACAAATCGGTAAAAGAGTATACTTCTGGAGGATATGCGTCCATTAATGACTACTTGGCAACTTCTGCTACTCCGAAAGAAAATCCACATGTAGAAAATATCAATCGAGCTATAAAAAAATTTGAATTAGAAGATAATATAACAGTTTATCGCGGAACAAAAGCGAAGTTTTATACCGGATATGCAGAGGGAGATACATTTGAATCTAAAGTGTTTTATTCATCCAGTACCGACGAAAGTTTCGCAAAGGCTTTCTATGCAGATGTGGAATCGTATGGAGAAAAGCCGATGTTACTTGAAATTAGAGTTCCATCTGGCACGAAGTGTATTTATGTTGGCTCAAATTCTGCATACGAGGATGAAAAAGAATTTTTACTTAGTCATGAGCTGAAATATAAAGTGATTGCCAGAGATAAAGATAGTATGGTTTTGGAGGTAGTAGAAAAAAATGAAAACAACTAATCTAACAGAAAAAGAGAAAGAGAGAGTATCTTATCTAAGTCATATTCCTAATTGCTATAAGACGGACCAAGAGTTTAAAGAACATTGCGCTTTTTCAAAAAAATTAGGATTACCGCAACCGAATCGAAACTCAAAGGTACGTCCTTTGCATGAGATCGGTAGATATGACAAGTAAAGCATCTTAGATAAAACTAAGGTGCTTTTAAATTACAAAAAATAGTTTTCAAAGGCTCTTAAAATGATATTTTAAGGGCTTTTAAAATACAAAAAAGAGGAGGATTTAACATGGAAGAAAAACAATATGGAATGATTCCAATCAACTTGCAATTGTTTGCAGAAGATGGTGATGGTGGTACAGGGGTTACCGACACAGGAGAAGCAGCACAACAAGGAGATTCCGGGAAAGAAGGAGATTCCGGTTCCGGAAAAGCAAAGACCTACACGGAAGAACAGGTTGCAGAGATGAAAGCAGCTTGGCAAAAAGACGAAGATGAAAAGAGACAAAAAGAGATTGATGATGCAAAGAAAGAAGAAAAGAGACTTTCGAAACTATCAGACGAAGAACGAAAGGCCGAGGAAGATGCAAAGAAACTGAAAAATTTGGAAGATCGAGAAAAGGCAGTGGCGAGGAAAGAGCAGCTTTCCGATATTCGCGATGAGCTTACAAAACGAAAATTGCCGGTTGATTTTGCTGAATTTTTTATTGCGGAAGATCCCAAGAAATCATTGGAAGCAATTCAAACATTTGAAAAGAGCTTCCAAACTGCAGTGGAAGAAGCAGTAAAATCAAAAATTAAAGGCACTTCCATTAAAATGGGAAATGGCAGTTCTGATGATATTGGAAAATCAATCGCAACAGAAAAAAATTCAGTGAGCAAACCGGAATTTAATCCATGGAAATAGAGGAGGAAAAACAATGAAAGTAGAAAAAGTAAATGCTTTTCAAGGCGAAGTAAATTTCTTGAAAACTGATAAGATTGTCAGTTTTTCGGAAAAAATGTTGAAATCAAAAGGGATTGATGTGAACGGAAGAAAGATTATTAAAGCTGGAACAATCTACCCCGCAAATGATGCAACAGCAAAAGGAATTGTGCTCTATGATGTCGATGTTACAGCAGGAGACACCGTCGGTGCGCTAATGGTGGAAGGTTATGTTATTGCATCAAGACTGCATACGCAGCCGGATCAGGCAGCAAAAACAGCGTTAAAAGAAATTAAATTTGTATAGGAGGTAAAGATATGGGATACGAAGATATTTTTGGAACAGGAGTAATTTTGAATTATCTGAAGGAAAGAAAATACCCCGTCTTTATGGGAGAGTTGTTATTTCCGGAGACAAAAATTCAGGATTTTGATTTGGAGTATATTAAGGGAGCAAACCGATTGCCGGTTTCTGCATCCATCCATTCGTTTGATACGGAATCTGAAATTGCATCTCATGATGCATTGGAAAAGGTAAAACAGAGCCTCGCACTAATCAAAAGAAAAATCAAAATGGATGAAAAGTTATTGATTAAATTGCAGTCTCCGCGAAATTCTGCAGAATTGGAAGCTGCAAAAAAACTATACTTTAATGATGTGGACGATATGGTTCTTGCCGTAAAAACAAGAGTGGAAGCGATGATTATGGAGCTTATTTCAAGCGGAGCTATCACTACAGATGAAAACGGTTTGACAGGTTTGAAACTGGACTATGGTTTAAATTCCAATCAAATTAAAACGCTTGGAGGAACATCAGTGTGGACAGATCCGCTATCTGATCCGCTAAAGGATTTGGATGAGTGGGTTGATGGAATGATAAATGCGGGTGTTGCAATGCCGGCACGTGCATTGACGTCAAATGCAGTTATGTCAGCGTTACTTCGCCATGAAAAAGTGAAAAAGGCAGTATTTGGAACAAATTATGACAAGAGGTTGTCAAAAAATGAGTTGAACGAATTTTTAACAGAACAAGGCTTGCCAAAGTTTGCAACTTATGACCAACGTTACAGAAAGCAAAAAGTAGACGGCACCTACGAAACAAAACGCTTCTACCCAGAAGATAAAATCACATTGATGCCGGAATATGAACTTGGCGAGACAGTATATGGGTTAACAGCAGAAGAAGTGGAATTACAAGGCAAGAGTGAGTCAGAAATTGAAAGTATGGGAAATGTCATCGTGCAAACCTATCGCACAACTGATCCGGTAGCAAGATGGACAAAAGCAGTTGCAACGGCACTGCCTACATTTCCTGCTGCAGGAGATATTCTGATTGCGAAAGTAAAATAGGAGGATAGAGCTATGTTAGTAAAATCAATTCTCGGTGCCATCAAATATGATGGCATCGTATATGGCGAAGGACAGGAGTTTGACATAAAAGAGGAACATTTCAAGTCGCTTCAGGACAATGTAGTTGTTGTAAAATCGGAAGAAACGGAAGGCACTACAGATGAAACGACAGGAACAGAAACAGGAACAGAGGCTGAAACGGATGAACGGATTGACTTTACAGGTTGGACTGTAGAGGAACTTCGTAACTTTGCCAAAGAAGCTGATGTGCCTTTGAAATCCGGTCTTACAAAAGCGGAAATTGTGGCAATTTTGGAAAAAGAAGAATTCAAGGTGGACTAAGACTATGACAGAAGAACAATTAAGAGAATATTGGATTCAATACGCAGAAGGATACTGCAATAATACCTTCGACAGAAATAATCTGCCGGGGGTTGTTCTTCTGTTTATTGACATCAAAGTAAAGCAGTATCGTGATAATCCGGCAGTACAGTCCGAATCCCTTTCCGATATGTCGCAAACTTACTTCGAAAACGGTGCATCGGAGATGGAACTTAGTATATTATCTCCAGTTAGAAAGTTGAGGACTCCGACATGCCTGTAACTGTAAAAATCAATACAGAAAAAATTGATAAACTGAAAAATAATTTGGATGAAATAAACGGAAAGCGAATCAATGTCGGAGTCCTATCATCTGCCGATGGCATGATAAAAATGATTGCAGAAGTAAATGAGTACGGTGCGGTTATTAAACCAAAGTCAGGGAAATATCTTGCAATTCCAGTGTCAAAAAAATACAAAGGAAGAAGTCCTCGTGAGTTTTCCGATCTGTTTACAGTACGAGGAAAATCAGGAGATTTATTTCTTGCAAGGGAAAAAGGAAAAAAAGATTTGGAATTCTGCTACTATCTTGCTACATCGGTAACGATACCTGAGCGTGCATTTATACGAGGTGGATTTGAATCAAGCCGCTCTGAACTGTATGACAAGGCGGAACAACTGATAGAGCAGCTTGCTGAAGGCAAGATAGAGGCACAAACTTTTTTGGACTTTATCGGAAATTTTATGCAAGGGAAAATTCGGCAGTATATGACGGATTTAAGAAATCCGGCAAATGCAAATATTACTGTTGCAGTAAAGGGTTCGTCCAACCCTTTGGTAGATACCGGTCATTTAATTTCGGCAATCGATTATGAGGTGATTTGATGGGATTGTATAACTTTAAGAGATTGATAGCAAAGTACAGCCGAGAGGCTGTTTTTATTTACAATCAAACAGGACATTATGACAAACAAAAAGGCGGTGTCTATGTAATTGATTCTACAATCAAAGAAGAACTCAAACTTGCAGCCGTTGTGCCTTTGTCCGGTAAAGATTTAAGATTTGAAGAGAATGGAAGATATACATCGGACGATAGGAAGTTATATTGCTATAAAAAGATTGAGGTTGGAACAAAGGTAGAGCATAAAAAGCTTGTGTATACGGTCGATAAAGAAAAGGATTATGCCGACTTTGATGATGATTCACACATTTATTTTTTGACAAGGAGTGGTCATGATAACAGAAGATATCAGAAATAAAATAATCGAAAAAATGACAGATATGCTTGGTGTTCCCGTGATTCAAAGCAATCAAACAGAAGACAGACCACCTTATCCATTTGTTGCATATACGATTATTTCCTCAAACACTCCTGAAAGAGGAACGGGAAATTTTTCGCAGGAAATAATTCCATCTTCATCTGGTCAATTTAAAAATGACATCAAAGAAACATTGCAAGAACAACCTCAGTTTCTAATATCCTTTACAACATATGCGGAGAATGATTTAGATGCTGCAGAACTTGCAAGAAAAGTATATGATTTGTTGAAATTCCAACTTTATTATTTTCTAAGATCTATCGATGTAACGGTGATTGAAATCAAAAATTTCGGAAATCGGAGTGTGCTTGAGGTGGATGAATATGAGCGACGCTGTGGATTCGATGTTAGGTTTAGAACGAGTTATAAAATCGAGCGAACGGTTGAAACGGTTGAAAAAGTTGTAACAAAAGAATAGGAGGTAAAAAATGGCACAAGCAAAATTAAAGAGCTTTTATGTCAATATCAGAAAATTGACAAAAGCAGTGTCACAAAAAGGGTTTGGTTTAATCCTGATTGTAGATACAAAAAAAGACTCAGAATACAAGTTATATGATTCTGTATCTTCTGTAAGTGAAGATTACTCTGCAACCACAGAAGTGTATAAAATCGCATCACGAATTTTTGGACAAAAACCATGTCCGATGCAAGTTGCGGTTGTCGGAAAACAGACAGAAGATGCAAATGAAATTACTACTAAATTGAATGAAACAGTCGAAAAACATAATGATTTCTTTTTTGTGACATGTACATCCAATACAGACGAAGTGATAAAGGCGCTCTCAGCTTGGATTGACACACAGGAAAAGATGTACTTTGTAACATCGCAAAACATCGATGTTGCGAAAAGTTTATCGTCAGAAAATACAGTTGTTATGTATCATAACGATAAAGATTCGTATGTTGCAGAAGGTCTTGCCGCAGTCATGGCTACAGGCAAGATTGGTGGCGAAACGGCAAAGTTTAAGACAGTAGTTGGAGTGACGGCAGCCGATGTTACAGCAACACAATTAAAACAAATTCATGACAATCATATGTTCACATACTTGGAGTCATATGGCATTTTGCAAACTACCGAGGGGAAAACAACCTCAGGTGAATACATCGATGTTGTAATAGGAGCGTTTTGGATCCAATTCAAAATGGAAGAAGGACTTGCATATCTTTCGGTTAACTCCAAAAAGATTCCGTACACGAATCAAGGGATTGCACGAATGGTTGATGTATGCAGTCAAGTGTTAAAACGTGCGACTTTTGAGCAAGATATTGTCGATATCGACACAAACGGCAACGCAAAATACAAAGTTACGTTTATTCCAAGAGAAGATACAGATGCAAATGACATCGCGAATAGAACCTACAATGGCATTAAGTGGACGGCGAAACTTGCCGGAGCAATTCACAAAGCAACCATAGAAGGAACTTTAGAATATTAGGAGGTGGGAAAATGATTTCATATGATCCACAAAAAACCAATTTAATCATAAACGGTACAGCAATTACAGGCTTTGCAGACGGCACAATGATTGAAGCAGAGTATAACTCTGATTTTATCGAGCCGTATGTAGGCACACAAGGAGATGTTGCGGTTGCCGAAATTGCAGACCGTACCGGAACAATAAAAATTACTTTGATGCAGACATCTCCGTCTGTAGCATATCTCGATGCGCTGGCGAAGCAAAAAGGAGATAGTGCAGCTTTTGCTGTATCAATCGTCGACATGAACACAAACGGAACAAATGTATCGGGTACAAAAGCAAGAGTAAAGAAACCCGCGACATCAAAATGGGATAAAGAAGTGACAGAGCGAGAATTTGAAATATTTATTGCCGATATGGAAATGAATTAGGAGGAAAAAGAAAATGGATGTAATTGCACAAAAATTAGGAATTGAACAAAAAGAACTGGAAATAAACGGAAAAAAGTATTTGGTACAAAAAATGCCGTTTAAGGCATATTATCAAACTCTTGAGCGGTGTAAAGATACGAACGGGAATCTGCTTCCGTCGAAATTTTATGAAGAAATCATGAAAACTTGTATCATTTCACCAAAAACGACATGGGCAGATTTTGAAAGCATCGAAGAAATCGAGGAGGTTATGACAGAACTCGGCAACTTTCTTACTTCCAAGTCCGAATCAGTCGACAGAGCAGCACAAAGCGAGGAATAAGGCGAAAAAAAATTGGATTATGTGGCGTTTGGTAATGGAGAAACGATTTTCGTACACAGAAGTTTGCAATATGACTTTTGATGAACTTTTGGAAGCTAATGCTGCATTAAATATCTATATTGATATGTTAAACAAACAGATTAAAAAGTGAGGTGATGATAGTGGCGGATAAAGATACCGAAATAAAAATTGTTCTGGAATCAGAGACCAAAGATGCTGATGTGGCAAAGCAGAAACTTGAAGATGTCGGAAAAAGTGCTAAAAAAATGGGAAAAGAGATGGACAACAATACAAAAAAAGTCGGTTCATCTTTTGCTCAAGCCGGAAAAAGTGCTGCAAAATTTGCAGGCACACTAAAGATTACCGGAAAAACGGGGACAGATGCAATTAAAAACATCGGAACTTCTGCTACTGCCACCTCAAAAGCCTTTTCACCTGCTGTGCAGAATGCAAATAAATTTCGCTCGGCAATCGATAAAATCAAAGGAGTTGGAAGATCAGCGTTTGATGGAATCAAATCATCTGTAGACAAGTCTGTAACGGCGCTGAAAAAATTATCTCATCAAAGTGAAATAGCTTCAAGGAAATTGAAAGGAATATCCGAAACATCCGGTAGGATTGGTGATAAGCTGACAACAAGAATCACTTTGCCAATTCTGGCTGCCGGGACTGCAAGTTTTAAGATGGCATCGGACTACGAAGAATCTGCCAATAAAGTGGAAGTTGCATTTAAATCGTCCGAAGGGACTGTGAAAAATTGGGCAAAAGGAACCTTGAAGGCGTATGGTATTGCAGAAGGCTCTGCACTGGATTATGCGGCTCTTTATGGAGATATGGCAACGGGAATGGGTTTATCCACAGGAGAAGCTGCAAAAATGAGCACATCGCTCGTTGGACTTGCCGGCGATTTGTCGTCATTTAAAAATATGAGTTTAGATCGCGTTAAAACGGCTTTAAATGGTATTTTTACAGGCGAAACAGAGGCTTTAAAAAGTCTTGGAATTGTAATGACGGAAACGAATTTGCAAGAATATGCCTTGTCTGCCGGAATCACAAAATCTATGAAATCAATGACGCAGGCGGAAAAAGTGCAATTAAGATACGGCTATGTACTTGCGATGACAAAAAATGCTCAAGGAGACTTTTTGAGAACACAAGGTGGAGCTGCTAACCAAACTCGTATTTTTACCGAATCGATGAAGCAGCTTGGACAAAGTTTCGGGAAATTATTACTACCTGAAATAACACCAATGATAGTCAAGTTGAATGCTCTTGTTCAAAAATTCTCCGAATTACCTGATTCTCAAAAAAAATTCATCATTCGCGCTCTTGCTATGGCGGCAGCAATTGGACCGCTTGCCAAAGGCTTTTCACTTTTAACGGGCGGTGCATCGAGTGCATTAAAGGCAGTGTCTTTTTTTTCCAAATTCAATTTATTTTCTGCGTTTGGAGCAATCACAAAAGGTTTCGCTGCTATAAAAGGCATTGGAGTTGCAGGATTGTTTGGAAAAGCGGGAGGGGCTATTGCAGCCTTCGGAGGAGCTCTTTTACCAATTATCGCTACGATTGCAGCCTTGGTTGCAGCAGGTTATGCACTTTATAAAAATTGGGCAGTCGTAAAAGCAGGAGGAATTGCTTTTGCAAACGAATTACGTGCTAAGTTTGCTGAATTTATGCCATATGCAATCAGTCTATTTAAAGACCTTTGTTCGTTTTTAAAACTAATTTCACCGGGTTTTATGGTCGCATTTGGTACAACCGGAAGAATTTTGAAAGCGTTTGTTATGACGGCGGTTGCTGTTATAGGTAATATCATCAAAGTTTTGTCGGGAGTCACAACTTTTATTAAAGGAGTCTTTACAGGAGATTGGCAAATGGCTTGGAGCGGCTTAAAAAATATTGTTTCCGGAGAGATTGGGATTATTAAATCACTCGTAGGAGGTTTTATTGATATGCTCTTGGCTGTTCCAAGAGCGATTGATTCTGTTGGTAAAAAGATAGGGATTTTTTCTTCAGGTAAGGTCGGTGAGGTTAAATTCGGCAAACCAATCCCGATGAGAGCCGGGAGACCTAAGGCTATTCCTAAATTTGCAGGTGGAACAAATTCCGCACCTGGAGGTTTGGCGTTAGTTGGGGAAAAAGGACCGGAGTTGGTTCATCTACCGGCAGGTTCTGCAGTTAAGACTGCAGGGGAAACAAGCAGAATAATGAGCAACATTCCTGACGCGGGAAAAGTGATTTCGATGTACAGCAGACAAGTTATCAGTCAGCCGGTTGGAACATCAAAATCAAACAATAGCTATGTATTTGCACCGCAAATCCATGTTACCACGAAAAGTGACAATCCGGAAGAAGTGGCAAATGTAACAAATGAAAAGTTGCGAGCATGGTGGGAAAGTATGCTCGATGATGAAGAAAATGTCGGATAGGAGGTAGAAAGATGTTATATAGCAAAATTGGAGAGGTAGAATTCTCCGCAACTACAGAGGAGGATGTAACTTATGAAAGTGAAGTTACAGACCATCCGGTTGAAGATTTAGGTTATATTTCGGACCATGTAAAGCCTCTGCCGATAAAATTCAGTATTGCGGGAGTTGTAGTTGGAGAAGATGCTTTTCCAAAGTTAAAACTCCTTCGAGAATACTGTAAAGGGAAGAAAGTATATAAGTATTGTGGCAGAAACATTTTCTCTAATGTTGTAATCGAAAGCCTTTCAACTTCTCACTCCGGAAGTGTTAGAAATGGTTTTTCTTTCAAAATTTCGTGCAAAATTATTAAACAAGCGGTGTCTAAGCAAATTATAAATCAAGCTGCAGATCCTTTAAAAAAGCAAAAAAACGGAGCGAAAAAAACAGCAACACAAACGAAAAAAGTAAAAAACAAAGGCAAACAGATAAAGACAAAGAGAAAAGTAGATCAGCAGAAAAAACTCGCTGCAGCAAAGAAGTACACGAAAATATTGTCTAAAAATCCAAACAACAAAAGGATGTTTGATAAAGTAGATAGTTATTTGCAAAAAAATAGCGATTTGTCCGGCAAAAGAAAATACGAAAAAATAAAGGGGAGAAATTCGAATGGATCAGTATGGAACAAAAGATTCAATATCTGAAATTAATATCGTATCAATATCAAAAGAGTTGATACCCTATCGATTTTCTTTTGATGTTGATTATGATGGAAAAAAAGATATTGAATTTCTAATAAGGTATAACGCAGAGTACGATTTTTTTACAATGGATTTATATATTGACTCTAAGCCACTTGCATTTGGAGAAAAGTTGATGCTCGGACAAGTGTTATTCCAAGATGTAGACATCCCAAATTTCCCCATTATTATACCATGGGATTTTTCAAACTCATCTACACGAGTAGGATGGGATGATTTGGGAGAAAATGTGATATTGGTGGTGATTGACGATGATTTTTTGGAATAGACGAGCACAATTAATGATTGGAGGGAAAATATATTCTTCCGATGATTTGGACTTTGAATTTTCTGTTCCATTTTCCACAAAATCGGAACCGGATATGACAGAAATTTCCATTTACAATTTATCTCCGACTTCTATTGCAAATATTAAAAAAGGAACCAAGGTGTTCTTAAATGCGGGATATCAGGAAGAAATCGGTTTGCTTGCAAGTGGAGTTGTATCGAAGTTTGGAACTACAATGGAAGGAGTCGATAAAAAAACAACGATAAAAATCGCATCCGGAATCATTGCTTGGGAGCATCAAAAGTTGCAAAAAACATATGCTCCTGGCACAACAACTCAAGATATTTTAAAAGACTTGTTACCTCAATTTGGTGTTGGAATAGGAGATTTACAGCCTACTAAAAACATCACTTATCAAAAGGGACGTACAGTTTCCGGGAGACTAAAGGACATTGTAGTATCCCTTGCAAAAGAATCGGATAGTAAGTTTTATATCAATCAGGATAAAGTGTTTTTTCGAACTAAAAATAAGGGCAATCCGACAGGATTTGTGCTATCCGGCGCAACCGGTATGATAGGAAGTCCTGAAAAAAGTGAAATTGAAAAAAAGGAAGGCTGGAAGGTAAAAAGTTTATTAAACTATCAAATTACAACAGACACTTTGATTCAAATTGAGAGCAAAACGGTTAAAGGGGTGTTTCGGGTTGTAAAGGGAAGACATACATCGGATTGGGTTACGGAAATGGAGGTTGTGGCAAAATAATGGGACGATTGACAGAAATCATAAATAATGCGGTTGAAAACAGTTTGAGTTGTGTAAACACATTGATGTTATGCACAGTAGTATCCACAAATCCACTTGCGATTCAACCTTTCCATGTGCAAAGGCATGTGGATGGGACGATGGAACAACGTCCGTTGATTCAAAATCCAATCAATTTGGACAACAAAATCTATAACAAGGGAGATTTAGTTGTCGTAGGATTTTTGCAAGAAGTAACTGAAGGTGGAGCGACAAGAAAATTTGACATTTCCGATGCAGTTATTTTGGGACAAGCAGGTAAAGCAGGACAATACTCCGGAAATTGTCAATTTGCAAAATATGCAAAAGGTGCGGAGCAATCAAAAACCGCTGCGGGAACAGGCGAACCTCCACAAATGAAAAATATTCCGGATTTAAATGGATCTGATGGAACAAATGAAAGTTGGTGATGTTGTGAAAAGTTTTTTAATCAGAGATGATGATTTAGTTATTCGGGATGGAGAAATGCAAATGGTAGATGGAACAGAAGAAACTTGTCAATGTGTTGAGAGGGCACTTACAACACGACAAGGTGAGTTTTTTTTGGATACAGAGCATGGACTGAATCACGAAGAATTTAAAAAGAAGAATTTTTCAGAAAGCACCATCAAAATGGAAGTAATTGAAACCGTCTTGCAGGAAGAAACAGTGGAAAAAGTAAGCGGCATTGAAATGAATTATGACAGAATCAATCGCTCTGCAAGAATTAAACTTGCGGGTGTTTTGAAAACCGGTACGGAGATTGAAACGGAGGTGAACATATCATCATGAAGGCGGGTTTAGACGAAAAAGGGTTTCGCAGAAAACAATATTCAGAAATTGAAGAAGATATGTTTATTAGAGCAAGGAATTTATTCGGCGAAGACATCAATCTAAGTGTCCGTTCGCCGGTTGGCATTTTCCTTCGAGTTATCGCATGGAGCATCGGACTTCTTTGGCAACTTGCTGAGCAGGTATACAATCAAGGGTATCTTCGAAAAGCGGAAGGAGTTTCCCTTGATTATCTCGTAGAGTTAGCAAATATCAAGCGACATCAAGCAGCAAAGAGTCAAGGAGAGATAAAGGTATATGGTCAGACAAACAAACTAATAAAAGCAGGTTTTTTAGTTTCTACAGCTGGTGGAATAAAGTACAGAACATTACAAGATGCAACAATTGACTCTACCGGATTTACAATAGTTCCAATCGAGGCAGTTGAGTATGGGGAATCCGGAAATGTTGAAACAGGGCTTATCAATAGAATTCTTAATCCGGAAACCGGGATTACAAAAGTTGAAAATCCGGCAGAAACGCACTCCGGGCGAGACATTGAATCTGACTATGAGTTAAGAAATCGATATGAACTGTCCTTTGCAAACGGCGGGAGTGCTACTGTCGACGCTATTCGTGCAAAGGTGCTATCAATCCCATCTGTAAAAAGCGCAATTGTTCTCGAGAACAAAACAATGAACGAAGTAAACTCTATTCCGCCAAAGTCAATCATGGTTGTTGTGCAGGGAGGTACGGATAAAGCAGTTGCACAAGCTATCTTAGACACAAAGGCTGCAGGAATCGATACTGCAGGGGATATTGTGCAGACCGTTCCTGATGCAGCAGGACTACCAAAAGAAATTCGCTTCCAACGTGCAAAAAAGGTTCTGATTTATGTGAAAATTACAGCAAAAAAAGCTCCTACAAGTAATTTAACGGAAGATGCCATCCGACAAGAGGTAGTATCTTATTTTAATGGGTTAAAAATGGGACAAGATGTAGTTTACTCACAACTATTGACATCTCTTTTTTCTAATGTTCAAGAATTGCACGATTTAGATATATCCATAAGTAAAACACAGTCGGATTATCATAAAACAAACGTTGAGATTGAGATATCGGAAATGACTGTACCTGAAATTACGGAGTTGGTGATTTCATGAAAATAGAAAATATGTTAAAAAGATTGACATCCAATTACAATCAATCCTCTTCAGGAAATGTTTACAAACTATTTTCAATCGTTTCCGAAGAACTTGGGCAGATAAAATCTACATTCGACACTATTTCAGATTGGAAAAATTTAGATGCTGCGAAAGGAACAACTTTGGACGAAATTGGGGTGCTGGTTCAGGAGTTAAGAAATGGACAAAATGACGAACAATATCGCTTAAAACTCCGTTTTAAGATGGCGCGAAATAAATCTACGGCAGATATTAACAGCATTATATCAAGTCTATCTCTTATTTTAGGACTACCAAAAGAAGATATCACAATCCATGATAACGAAGAACCTGCAAGTTATAGACTGGTTTTTCCGCTGGAAAAACTGCAGAAAAGTAAAATTAAAACAAATGAAGTTATAGAGCTTGCAGAAAGCATTAGCGCTGCAGGTGTAAGAGTAGTTCTGGAAGTACAGTTTCCGAAAAATAAATTATATGCAGCAACTGCGTTTTTGTCCGGCGAAACAGTGTCTGTCTATCCCCTTGAGTTTGATAACATTGATGTTAATTTTACTGTTCGGAATGGATTGGCACAAGCAATCGGAAGTGAAATAGTAGAAATTGGAGTAAAGGAGTGAAACTATGGCAAAAAAGTATTATAGCACTTTAACAAAAATCGGGTTAAATGCTATCGCAAGAGCCACAACGATGAACGAAAAAGTCAAGTTCAGCAAGTTTTGTCTTGGAGATGCAGAGATACATCCTGATGTTAATACAACAGCACTTGGACACGAAGTGTGGCAAGGTTCTCTTAGTTCAATAGCTGTAGATGAAAATAATCCGAATTGGATTGTTTTGACATGTATTATATCGGCAACAGTCGGCGGATTTACAATCCGAGAAGTCGGCATAAAAGATGAGGATGGTAATTTGCTTGCTGTTGCATCCTATCCTGAAACATATAAGCCTGTGTTGGCAGAAGGAGCCGGAAAAGATTTAATTGTTCGAGTGATTTTAGAAGTATCCAACACAGAGTGTGTTGAATTAAAAATCGACCCTACAGTATCTTTAGCAACAAGATCTGATTTGGAAGAGATCGAAAAAAAGAAAGCAAATAAAGAAGAAGTAAAAAAGTTAGAAAAGAAAGTAGAAGATGCTGAAAAAAAAGTGGAGACAGTTGAACGAAAAGTCGCAGAGGGAATTGAAAGTTCAGATGTTTCTTCCAAGCCAATAGAATTTGTAGAAGTATCAACAAGAATCTTGCCACAATCTGGGGATAGTATAAAGACGATTGTCGCCAAGGTTACAAAGTATCTAAAAGAATTGAAGACAGTTGCGTTTACTGGTAGGTATAGCGACTTAACAGGCGTTCCTACAAGTTTCACTCCGGTCACCCATTATCATGACGATAGGTATTTGGGCAAGACTTCGAAAGCGTCTGACAGTTATAAATTGGATGGTTATAATAGCAGTTACTTTGCAAAAAGTAGCGAGGTGGGACAATTACAAAGTCTTAGCACGTCATCTAAAGTTAATTTAGTTAGTGCCATAAACGAGCTTTTTCGATTGTCCGTTGATGGCAAACAGAGCCACATCAACGGCATAAATAGATTGCTTGGCTCAAGTAGTGGTTTGACTACAAATAGCAGTTGGAATGATATCAAGTATTGGTGGGAAAGCAAAGTATTTTTTGCAACACTTGCCAAAAAAGAAATTTTGATTGATAAAATTTTGAATAATGTTGATGCGCATAACATTACGCAAGAACTTCCCACTGCAAAGCTTTATAAAAAATTTGCGAACAACATCAATAATGAGTTTGAAATTTACAGAGGACCAGCTCGAGTTGTTATTCTTTGTTCTCATAGAGTCAGGGATTATGACGGTGCGCATATAAGTAGTATTTATACAAAAAAAACAAATGAAAATCTTGATATAAGTGCGTATAGTCGAGTTTATAGGAACGTATATAACGGAAATAGGTTCAAGATATATGACAGAATTACTCTGCTTCATGAGAATTTAAAATACTTTACTTTAGCTTATGATAGAGATATTAAGGCTTTTAACAACAATGTGGTAGTTTTTATCAGGAACAACGAATTTTCGATGAATTTATATGGAGACCGATTACAGTTATCAAATGACGGTGTTTTTGCTGTCTATACACTAGATGAAATATAAGGAGGCAAACTATGAAAATATTAGTAACTACGATGCAATCCGGAGCAGATGTGAAAGAAATCGTTTCTACACATATGTTGCCAGATGAAAGCGAAAACATCAAACACGAACTCATAGAGTTAGTGCCATTATCTGAAAAAGCAGGCTACACACAAGAACTTGTGTATGACAAAGAATCTAAAAGTTACAAATTCAATTATGTAGAAATCCCAAAATCAGAAGAAGAACTGACTTTAGAAGCACTGAAAGAACAGGTGCGAAAAGGTCTGGATTTGTCGAGTATGACGGACGAAGAGTTGCAGAAGAAAATATATCTGTTTGACAATTACAGACAAGACGAAGAATATGTAGTCGGTAGTTTAGTTAAACATTTAGGTAAATTGTATCGCTGTAAGAAAAAGCACAAATCAAACTATGAATCTTTACCACAATTAGGGGATGAATTTTGGGAGGAAATCAACCCAAAAGGGAAAAAAGTTGAACATCCTAAGGATGTGCCTTTTTACTCCAATGACATAACCTACAATCAGGGCGCTTTGGTTATGTATTATGGTAAGGTTTATGAATCTTTAGTAAGACAATCAGGGCAGAACCCTGAATCATCCCCAAAAACATGGAAGTTAAAATAGCAGGAGAGTGATTTAGGGATTAGAGAGGTGATGATATGGCAGAAAAACTAACAGAAGAAGAACAAGAATTATTAGAAAAACATAGAGCAAAACAACAGAAAAAAGAAGAGGATTTTTCTAAAAAATGGATTAGAAGATTATTGTTGTTTACAGTTCTTTTTGTTGTCGTGATTTTGGTTTTATTTTGGAAAACAGGAAATGAACCGAGTGTATTAATCGGCTCTGTATTTGCAATGATTACAGGCGAATTATGGAGTATGGCAACGATTAAGAAAAAGAAAATAGAAAGGAAAAATGAAGAATGAAAAAAGAATATTTTGAGTTAATTACAATGGTATTAAAAGTATTATTATTAGTTATGTCTATCTGGGTAGTACCACATGCGAAAAAGTACATCCAATCCTCTACCACAAAAGAACAGCGAGAAAATGCACTTTTTTGGATTAAGCAGGTTACAAAAATTGCAGAAGAAGTATACAAGTCTAAAGGTGCGGGAGAGCTTAAAAAGCTGTATGTGATTGAGTGGCTGGAAAAGAACGGAGTTAGGTTATCAGAGGAGCAGTTATCAATATTGATAGATATGGTTGTTGCAGAGTACAACAAAAATGGTTGGAATTTATTAGAGTAGGTGATAAAAATGGATGTTACGAAAGCATGTAGGAATTTAGATGAGCTATTACCCGAAGTCAAAAAGGGAGCAATCCTCTTCTTAGATGAGTGTAAAAGGAATGGTTTGAATGTACTTGTAACCGAAACTTATCGAAGTCAAGAAAGACAGGATTATTTGTACGAGCAAGGGCGCACAAGACCAGGTAAAAAGGTTACCTGGACAAAAAAGAGCAAACATAGCTCGCGAAGAGCGTTTGACATCTGTAAAAATGTCAAAGGACACGAGTTTGATGATAGTACTTTTTTTAAAAAGTGTGCAGATATCGCTATAAAATTAGGCTTCACGGCAGGTTACTACTGGGACAAGCAAGATATGCCGCATATACAGCTTGACACAGGAAAAAGTATAAAAGAACCATCAAAAAAAACTGGAGGAATTTATATGAAAGAGAAAGTAAAAGTTACTTTTGCAGGGAAGACAGTAGAAGTAGAATGTATCAATGACAGCGGTCATAGATATATGCAGTTACAGGACTTTTGGAAATTTGGACATAAGATTTCCGGGACGGACCAAGAAGTGGTAATTGAAAAATTATAAAAGTAATTCAAGGCTATATAGTAAAGCAGCTTAACAATAAAGCTACTTTACTATACAGCAATGACCATAACAATAACAAAAACAAAAAAAGAAAAACAAGAAAATCACAGATATGAAAATAGGAAGGTGTGATTTTTTGTTGAAAGTAATTGAATTATTTGGAGGAATCGGTGCATTTACAAATGCTTTACACAGACTAAATATTAATCATGAAATTGTAGATTATGTCGAATCGGATAAAAATGCAGTTGCTGCATATAATGTGTTGTACAATCAATCTTTTAAACCTTGTAGAGTAGAGCATTATAATTTACCAAAAGGTAAAAAGATTGATATTTTAATGCATGGAAGTCCCTGTCAAGACTTTAGTCGTGCCGGTAACCGCGCTGGTGGGAAAAGGGGAAGTGGTACAAGGAGCAGTTTGTTATTCGAAACGATTAGGATTTTAGAGGAAAGTAATATCAAACCAACATGGGTTATTTGGGAGAATGTCAAAGCGGTGTTAGACAAGAATTTTAAAAATACATTTGATATATATCTATCAGAAATGGAAAGCCTTGGATATTATAGTAAATATAAGGTGCTAAATGCCTATGATTTCGGTATCCCTCAAAAAAGAGAGCGAATATTTGTCATCAGTTGCCTTTATAAAAAAGATTTTTCCTTTGAGAATCTCTGTAAATTTAAACCTCCAAGTATAAGGAAGTTTTTAGAAACTTGTGTTCATGAAAAATATATTGTATCACAAAAATCTATTTTATCTAAAATAAACGGAACGAGTACATCTTCTTTTAAAGGACGGGCAAGAATTATAGATGATTTTTGCTACACGATACTTACAAATCAGGTGACGATTCCTAATGCGGGTTTTGTAAGAGTATCAGATGGTAAATATAGATATTTGACGGAAAAAGAATGCTGTAGATTAATGGGTTTTTCTAATAGAGATTACGCTCTGTTATATAAAATTTTCAAACCAAGAAAAGAGCATTTAAAATCATCTATTCTATACAAGTTATTTGGAAACAGTATTGTTGTAAATATTTTAATGGAAATTGTAAAAGAAATTGAAAGAGTAGAGAAACTATAAAAAAGAAAAAAATAAAAAAATAAAAAACTATTCAAACACTATTAAAACATGATTAAAAATATTGAAAGGAGAATTAAAATGGATAGTTTTTTAAGTTGGATAGGCGGGAAAAAATTATTGAGAAAAACAATTACTCAAGAATTTCCGTCAAATTACAAAAAGTATGTAGAGGTATTTGGTGGTGCGGGATGGGTCTTATTTTATCAAGAAAGAAAAGCTCAGGAAGTGTATAATGATTTTAATAGCGACCTTGTAAATTTGTTTAAATGTGTTAAATATCATGCGGAAGAGCTACAAAGAGAGCTTAATTTTATGTTAAATTCGAGGGCTCTATTCGAAGAGTATATGAGTCAGTTGCAAAGTAAAGGACTGACAGACATTCAAAGAGCCGCAAGATATTTTATTTTGATAAAAACGAGTTATGGATCGAAAGGAACACATTATGGAGCTGTTAGAAAAAATGTCGAGAATCTAAAGGAATATCTCTCTTCTGTGCAAAAAAGACTAAGTTATGTAGTTATTGAAAACAAAAGCTATGAAGGAATATTAGATAAATATGATTCTAAAGACACTTTGTTTTATTTAGATCCACCTTACTATGGAGCGGAAAAGTATTATAGTTCTGATTTTGATATAAAACACCATCAACATTTAAATAAACTTCTCTGCAATATCGAAGGCAGGTTTATTTTATCATACAATGATGATAGTTATATTCGAGAGCTATATAAGGGTTTTTCAATCATCGAAATAGAAAGAAATAATAATTTAACGAGTCGATATGATGAGAACCGAAGATATAAAGAGATTATTATAAAAAACTATTAGCATTATTTTTTTACAATAAAAATTACATATTTAGTAATAAAATTACAAACAAATCCATATTTTGAATAAAGTGTTAATATAATACCTATATAGTAATAAATATACTGAAATAGGAGAAAAATAACAATGATTAAAATTCATTTATCAAAGATACTGGGAGAAAAGAGAATCACACAGAAAGAACTTGCAGACAAAACTGGGATTCGTCCTGCTACAATTCATGAAATCTATCATGAGTTAATTGACAGAATCAATTTGGATCATCTGAACGATATTTGTAAAGTCTTAAATGTAAAAGTAGAGGACATCTTAGAGTATGTTCCAGATAAAAAAAGAATTTAAATAGTAAATTTTAACACTTTTTAAAAACTGTTTTAAAAACGTTTAAAAAAGTCGAAAACATATAGAATAAAAGCAAAAAAAACACAAATTTTATCCTAAAAAGGGGTAGGATTTGTGTTTTTCACTTTGTGTGTCAATTTTTTTCATTTTGCGTGTCAAGCTACATCTGGAACAAAATGCCGGAGAAATCAAAGCGATGATAGGGGAAGATGGGGTGTTGGAACACCATTCCAATGTAGATTTGTTCCATGGAGCGGATAAGTACAGGAAAGGAAGTTTAGATGAGAAAGAGGATATAGAATATGTTCAGAGGTCTTTTATCGTTGATTCATGGGATAGTCCGGTTGTTTTAACGTCAATGGTTCAATTTTTTAATACACTGTTCAAGGGAAAGTCTGCAAACTTAAGGAGGTTTTCATCCCTTATCAACAGTGTCATCGTCATTGATGAAGTTCAGTCACTACCGATTGAAGTAATGTATTTTTTTAATTTAACAATGAATTTTTTGAGAAATGTAATGAATTGTACCGTGGTACTTTGTACGGCAACACAACCGATTTATGATGACAAGAGTATCAGACATAAACTCCAATACGGCAGCTTAAGCGAAGAAAACAAAAACGCCGATTTGATTCTATTATCACAAGAAGATAGAAAATGCTTTGACAGGTATTCGGTGAAGAAGTTTAAGGATAGAGCTGTTGACAGTTTGGAGAACAGTCATACTTCCGTTGAAGAAGTTTCACAATTTGTGTTTGAAAACAGAGACAAATCAATCTTGATTGTAGTAAATACAAAAGCTGCCGCCGGTAGCATTGTTCGGAGTATAGATGCTTTGAACATACCTGAGAGCGATGTATACTACCTTACTACAAACCTATGTCCGGCACATCGGAAGAACATCATATCAGAAATAAAAGAACGGCTCTCACTGGGTGACAAAATAATCTGTGTCAGTACACAGTTGATAGAGGCAGGGGTAGATGTTGATTTTGAACTTGTTATGAGATCCTATGCTGGTTTAGATTCGATTGTTCAGGTTGCAGGTCGGTGTAACAGAGAGGGAACATTACCAAATGGAGGAGAAGTCATCTTGTTCAATCCGGATGAAGGTATTGAACATACCAAAAGAATTCTTGGAATTGCCGATAAAAAGAAAATTACGGAACAGATTCTTGCACAAAGACATGGAGAAATACAGTTGGACAGTTTGGTTAAAGATTTTTACACAAGTTATTATTCCAATGAGGCGGATAGTAGCAACAGAATGGAATATCGTCTGAAAAATGATGAATCTTCCCTATTCGATTTGTTCATCAAGGGTGGAGGAATTGTAAAGAGTGATATCAAAAATGAAACGGGGTCTTTGAGGGGACGACTAAGAGAGGTAGCCGATAAATTTCAGCTCATTTCAGATGATACGGAGGGTGTTTTTGTTTTTTATGAAGATGGGATTGAGGATTTGAATGATTTGTTAAGGATTGCGGAACAGAGGGTGATTTCTTCACAAGATTGGTTGAAAATAAAACAGCTCATCAGAAAATTGCAACCCTACTCTATCAACATTTATCAGAGCAACAAGTTGAATGAATTTGTGGACAGCTATCTTAACGGATCCATCAAGGTATTACAAAATGATCACTACAATGAAAGATTCGGAGCAAGTGAAGAAATTGATTTCCTTATCATATAAAAATTGGGCTTACGCCCAATCTTTACTAAATAAGTATTTATAATATTTCAATCCACACAATCCTATTGTGATAGAAAGTATTATAACAAAAATAATGATAAAATCAAAGAAAAATTAAATAACAAGAAAAAATTAGATAATGAAATTATTTTTATACTTGACATTTAATAATATGTATTTATAATGAAGATAAGAAAGGAGGTCATCATGTCAAAAAAGTTGGAAATGGAAAAGTCAAAACATTTTTATATGCGTATCACAGGAGACTATGCCTTATGGGCGGATCCTGCAACAAAAGGCGGTGGTGAGAGAATCAGTTATCAAGTGCCGACAGCACAGGCAATTCAAGGAATCTGTGATGCAGTTTATTTTAAACCGACAATTCGTAATGTTGTCGATGCAATCAAGGTCGTAAATCCGGTAAGATTTCACAGTATGGGATACAGAGCATTGTATGGGGATTTATCTGCGGGTTTGAACTATGTCACGGTTCTGGAAAATGTAGAATATTTGGTGCAATATCACTTCGAATGGAACGTGTATAGACAGGATCTTTCCCGGGACAGAATTATGAAAAAACATGAGACCATTACAGAACGAAGTTTAAGAAAAGGAGGAAGGAGAGATGTATTTTTAGGTGCAAGAGAGTTTCTCGGTTATGTCGAGCAGATTACGGAACAAGAGTATCTGACGGAAAAAACCTTTTATTACGGAAGCGACTTTGATTTGGGCAATATCTTCCACTCTTTCATCTACTCAAATGATGAAACAGAACCTTTGAAATCACTTTTTACACATACAATCATGAGAGATGGAATCATTCAAATCAAACCTCAGGAAGAATGTGAAATTACAAATATCCTTTCCTCTTATACCATCAAAGCACATAAAGAGGTAGTAAGTGTGGACGAGGAATTGAAAGAGTATGGGGAAGGCGGTGAGTCCATATGAGCGTTTTGACCAATTTACTGAGATGTTATGAATACTCTGAAAAAGAAGGTTTGGTAGGAGAGTACAATGGCAATGACGCTGTTCTATTACCGCTGTATCATCAAAGCATCACAGCGAAAAAAAAGAATGTTTTGAAAGTAACGTTGGATGAAGAAGGACAATTATTAAATGCAGAGTTTGCTGTTGACGGTGAAGTGTATTTGTTTCCAATCACCGAAGATTCCGTTGCACGTTCAAGCGGTGTTGCTCCTCATCCTCTTGAAGATAAAATGCAGTATTGTATTTCAAAAATTGCGGATAAGAAAAAATTTGAGGCTTATCGGAAAGAATTTGACAATTTTTATGATTATGCTGAGCATCCGAAAGTAAAATTATTTTTGAATGCTGTTAAACTCTTTTTGTCGAATGAGAATAACTATGCTCTGATATTATCCAAATTGCCACTCAAAGATATTGAGGAATCGGAAAAAGGAAAGATAGAATATACCGGGGAGAAGAATAAAAAAACAGAGTATGATTTCAAAGATACTTTTTTATGTTTTGAAGTAAGGTGTCATAACGGCAGCTATTTGAAAGTAAATACTTTTTCTGAAATGCAAGAAGAATTTGTTAGCTATATTGATGATAGGTATGAACGAGAAGGAAACCTTAGTATTTGTAACATCAGCGGGACGAAAGAGACCATTACAGAGAAACACAGAGGGTTGATGGGGACTGCTAAGGTAATTTCGGTCAGCAATAATAAAGAAACCTATTTTGGAAGATTTCATAATGGCAGTGATATTATCAGAGTTGGTAGAAAGAGTTCAGAAAAGATTCATTTGATGCTGAAATTCTTGTTGGAGAATCGAAATAGTCATATCCATTTGGCAGATTCATTATTTTTGGTGAACTGGTTTTCAGGAGATATCAAAAATACCATGGCGTTTGATTTGACCGGCAGTGAAATGGATGATGATATCGAAGAGGAAGGAAAAAATCCTGTTTCAGAATCCAACAAAGAGATTAGCAGAGCATTTATAAGAGGGACAGAAAAGCTGAATCCGAAAGATCAGTATTATATAATGCTTGTAGATAAGTCAAGTAACGGTAGGATGTCTATCAGATACTATAAAGAAATGCCGAACTCCCAGTTGATTGAAAATCTTCAATCATGGCAGAAAAAATATATTTGGGAACAGTGGAAGCAAGCAAAAGAAACTTATGTTGAATATGTACCGAGTTTACATTATATTCTTTTGGCATCGTATGGAATTGAACGAAATAAAATATTGGTAATAGATGACGGAAAATTTGAGAAAGATCAATTTCAAAATTTGGTGACCGCTTTAGTGGAAGGCAAAAGCGTTCCGTCCAATATCAAAAATGCCTTGGCTCAAAATATCAGAAACAGGCAAAAATACAGTGAAAACTGGAGATTTATGTTATTGGTAAGTTTGGCAATCCTTAGCGAAGGAAGAAAGGAGTATCAAGAAATGAGAGAAGAGAGTTATCAAACGAGATCGTATCTGTATGGACGACTTCTTGCTATTTATGAGGGATTGGAGGAGGCGGTTTTGCGCGATCAACAACGCAGTTCACTCGCTTCATCAGACGATTCAAGCAAAAAATCGAAGATTAGAGCGACGAATGCATTAAGGTATTGGAATTCTTTTGTAAACAAGCCGGATACCACGATGAAAACATTGGAATTGGCTACAAAATACTGTGCAAGTTATATATTGTCTTCGAACAAACCGGATTATTTAGTTGGAGTTCTCATCAAGACAGAAAAAGCCAAAAGTGAGATTTTTGAACTTCTTGATACACAAGAAAACAGAAAATATAGAACTAATACACAGTTAGATAACGATTTTATTTTTGGATACTATGCTCAGAAAAAAGATTTGTATACAAAGAAGGAGAATGATGATGAATAAGGTAGATTTTATAATGACTTTTACGGTACAAAATGCAAATGTCAACGGAGATCCTTTGTCAGGAAACAGACCGAGAATGGATTCAAACGGATTGGGAGAAGTATCGGATGTATGTTTGAAAAGAAAGATCAGAAATAGACTTCAAGATAACGGGAATGCGATATTTGTTCAATCAAGAGAAAGAACAGAAGACGGATACACTTCTCTTGAAAAAAGATATGCAGCTCATTTTAAAAAAACGATGTCTGATGAAGAGGTTGAAAAAGGATTTCATGAAAAATGGATTGATGTGAGAGCCTTTGGGCAGGTGATTACTTATGATAAGCGTTCCATCGGTATCAGAGGGCCGATATCTATCGGAATCGCAAAGTCTTTGGAGCCTATCACTATTGAGGATATGCAAATTACAAAAAGTGTGAATGGAATGGAACAAAAAAATCCGAATGATAGATCATCCGATACCATGGGGATGAAACATTTTGTTGAATTCGGGACTTATGTTGTACATGGAGCTGTCAATTCCTATTTTGCTGAAAAAACAGGATTCAATGAAAAGGATTTGGAGGAGTTCAAAGCAGCGTTAAAAACAATTTTTGTGAATGATGCATCTTCAGCAAGACCCGACGGTTCTATAGAAGTAAAACAAATTTTTTGGTTTGAACATTCCTGCAAGGTTGGGGATGTGTCCAGCGCAAAGATAAAATCTCTATTAAAATGGGACAAAGAAGACAAAGAACATCGTTGCTATGAAGACTATCATATTCATATTGATGAAAAGGCATTGAAAGAATATGAAGAGCTGGGATTGAAACTGACAGTGATAGAAGGGCTGTAAAAATGTATAATGAAGATGATTATCTCATGTTAAGTGGGATTCAGCATTACTATTTTTGTAAACGACAATGGGCGCTGATTCATATTGAGCAACAGTGGGCTGAGAATCAAAGCACAATGGAAGGGAACTATCTTCATGAAAAAGCGGATATGCCGTTTTTAAAAGAAAAACAAAGAGGTTTTCTGATGAGTCGTGCGGTTCCGGTGTCATCTACAACATTGGGGTTTAGTGGAGTGATAGATGTGATAGAATTTCAAAAATCTGATCATGGGATAAAGCTAAATCGCCACAAGGGGACATGGTTTCCGGAGATTATTGAATATAAACGAGGAAAAGAGAAACCGGATGAAAGAGACATCGTCCAGCTTTGTGCCCAAGTTATTTGTTTGGAAGAAAAATGGGACATAAAGATAGATAAGTCATACCTCTATTACTTCCAAACGAATAAACGAATTGAAGTTTCAATTATAGATGAACTTAGGAACAAAGTCATAGAAATTTCAAAGGATATGCATCGTTTGTATCATCAACAAAAGACTCCCCCGGCAGAATTTTTTAAAAATTGTCAATTATGTTCATTATATGATATTTGTATGCCAAGGATTACAAAAAGGAAGGCATCGGTTGATCATTATTTATATGAGGATGAAACATGAAAAAATTACTGAATACATTGTATGTAACAAAAGAACAAGCCTATTTATCAAAAGATGGTCAAAATGTTGTGATTAGCGAAGATGGAGTACAGATTGGAAGGTACCCGATTCATATTTTGAACGACATTATCTGCTTCAGCTATCTTGGAGTCAGTCCGGCTTTGATGAGGCTCTGTTCAGAAAATAATATAGGAATTTCCTTTTTAACACCACAAGGTCAGTTTTGTGGCAGAGTCATCGGAACAGAAAACGGGAATGTCTTGCTACGAAGACAGCAGTATCGAATGGCAGATTCTGAAGAATCAGTAGGCTTTGTTCGAAATATTATTTATGCAAAAGGTTTGAACTCAAAACGAATTTTGAGAAGATGTCTTTTAGATCACAAAGATAAGGTAAATTCTAAAAAATTTGAAGAAAATATAGCAAAAATAGATGGCTGTCTTGCAAAAATAAAAGAATCTGACGAGAAAGATACCATCAGAGGCTATGAGGGAATCATTGCAAAAACATATTTTGATTGTTTTGATGAGCTTATTTTACAATAAAAGTCAGACTTTTCTTTTAATGAGAGAAGTAAAAGACCTCCTGAAGACAATGTAAATTCCATGTTATCTTTGTTATATACTCTGTTGGCACATGATGTCGGTTCTGCCCTTTCAGCAGTTGGTATCGACAGCTACGTAGGATTTATGCATACGGACAGACCCGGACGCATGTCAATGGCACTTGATATGATGGAAGAATTAAGAGGCTTTATGGTCGATCGCACAGTTTTGACGATGATTAACTTAAAGATTGTGAAAGAAAATGATTTTGAGAAAAAAGAGAGCGGTGCAGTGTTAATCAAAGACTCCGGCAGGAAAAAAATAATCGAATATTGGCAGAAGAGAAAGCAAACAGAAATCGTTCATCCGTACCTCAAAGAAAAAGTGAAGATTGGGTTATTGCCACATGTACAATCCATGTTGTTAAACAGATATATCAGAGGTGATCTCGAGTCATATCCGCCATTTATCATAAAGGAGTAGCAAATGTTAGTGATTATTGCTTATGATGTTGAAACTTCTACACAAGAAGGAAGAACAAGGTTGAGAAAAGTTGCAAAACTTTGTGTGAATTATGGGCAAAGAGTCCAGAATTCAGTGTTTGAGTGTAGTGTTGATCCGGCACAATTGGTCAAAATCAAACATCAACTTGAGAAAATGATTGATCCCGATTCAGATAATATAAGAATATATCATATGGGAAAAAATTGGGAAAGAAAGTTAGAAACCTTAGGGAAAAGTGAATCCTATAATCCTGATAGCGGGGTTCTGTTTGTTTAGAATGCATCAGTGTAATGAATAAGATTATTTAGAGAACCTGTGTTACACATTTTTTGATATAGGATTCAAGTAAAAAGTAATAGAAAAAGAGTTTTTTTTCACTATTGATTGAATCAAAATTGTTGTTAAAAATATATAGCTGTAATAAAAGATACAATATATTGCGGTCGCGTCCCACAGGGGCGC
>NZ_DBHIIC010000005.1:0-22148 GCF_057248345.1 Filifactor sp.
GTGGTTTTCTTTATACAAAAAACACACACCCGTTAAAGGTGTGTGTTTTATCGACTAAGTTTAATCTTCTAATTCAAAATCTTCTTTTCCTACTCCACAATTTGGGCAAGTCCAATCCTCTGGCAAATCAGCAAATGCTGTACCAGGTTCAATTCCTCCATCAGCATCTCCTTCCAACGGATCGTATACATAACCACAAACTGAACATACATAAGTTTCCATTTTTAAATCCCCCTAAAATATACAATTCACATTTTATGTGCTTGTTTATTAGATACCCTAATTTTTTAAATTTCACACAAATATTTTTTATTTTTTTGTATTTTTTAGTTTATTTAATAATTAGTTACCCATTTGTTTTGCAACTTCTTCTGCAAAGTTTTCTTCTTTTTTCTCTAATCCTTCTCCTACTTCAAATCTAACTGTAGCTTTAACAACAATCTCAGCTCCTACTTCTTTTGCAACATTATTAACAACTTGACCTACTGTTAAATCAGAATCTTTTACAAATGGTTGCTCTAGCAAACACACTTCTTTTAATTCTTTATTCAATCGTCCAATTACCATTTTTTCAATAATTTCCAATGGTTTTTTCTTTTTACCTTTTGCAGCTTCTTCTTCATTTTCATTAACTGCTTGAGCCATCAAAATTTCTTTTTCATGAGCAATATATTCTTGATCTACATCGTCACTGGAAATATACTTAGGATTCATTGATGCTACTTGCATTGCAATATCTTTACCTAATTCTTGTAATTTTTCTGAATCAGATGAGGAAGCCAAATTAACCAAAACTGCGATTTTACCTGCTCCATGCACATATCCAACTACTGTTCCGTCTGCTTGACTTTCAACAGCAAAACGACGAATTGTCATATTTTCACCAATCTTGGATATTTTTTCATTCAATACAACTTCCAGTGACTTCCCTTCCTCTAATTCTGCCGCTTTAAAAGCATCTAAGTCAACAGGTTTTACTTTTAGAGCCAATTCTGCTGCTGAAGAAACAAAGTTTTTGAACTCTTCATTTTTTGCTACGAAATCAGTTTCTGAGTTAATTTCTACTATTGCACCATGTTTTCTATCTTCAGAAACAACAAGAGAAACTAATCCTTCTGCTGCAATTCTTCCAGCCTTCTTAGCAGCTTTTGATAAACCTTTTTCTCTAAGAATATCAACAGCCTTTTCCATATTTCCTTCAGCTTCTACTAGCGCTTTTTTACAATCCATCATACCTGCTTGAGTTTGCTCACGTAATTCTTTTACCATTCCTGCAGTAATTTGCATTATTATTCCTCCTCATATTATCAAAAAAATAAAGGAACCTCCCCTCACAACGGGTGAGTAATATCAAGAAAGGTCCCTTAAAAATATATCTTATAATTTTATTATTCTTCTATTGAATCTGAAGCATTATCTTCAACAACTTCAGCTTCTTCTGTTACTTCATTCATTTCTCCTTGTTTTGCTTCAATAATTGCTTGAGAAATTACAGAAGTAATCAATTTTACAGCACGAATTGCATCATCATTTCCAGGAATTGGGAAATCAATTTCATCAGGATCACAGTTGGTATCGATGATTCCAATCAAAGGAATTCCTAAATTTTGAGCTTCCTTAATTGCAATTCTTTCTTTTCTTGGATCAACAATAAAAATTGCTCCAGGTAATTCAGGCATATCTTTAATTCCATCAAGATACTTCACTAATTTAGATTTTTCGTGCAATAATTGCATAACTTCTTTTTTTGGCAACAAATCAAAAGTTCCATCCTCTTGCATTGTTTCCAGTTCTCTTAAACGGTCAATTCTTGTACGAATTGTTTTATAGTTAGTTAACATTCCTCCTAACCATCTTTCGTTTACATAATACATTCCACAACGTTCAGCTTCTTCTTTGATAGCATCTTGCGCTTGTTTTTTTGTTCCTACAAAAAGAATTGGTTTTCCTTCTGATGCTACTGTTGAAACAAATTCATATGCTTCTTCAATTTTTTTTACTGTTTTTTGTAAATCAATAATATAGATTCCATTTCTTTCAGTAAAAATAAACTTTGCCATTTTAGGATTCCATCTTCTAGTTTGGTGTCCAAAATGTACTCCCGCTTCCAATAATTGTCTCATACTAACTACATTACTCATATTTTCCTCCTTGGTTTCTATCTTCCGACAAATAGACTCCTATCAAAAACCATACTATGGCACCAAGAAATAGGCTACTTGTCGTGTATAATAAATAATACCTTACTATGATACTTGAAAATTAATATAAAATCAAGTAATTTCTTATACAATATAGTATTTTATCATAAAAATATTTTTGAACTACCATCTTTAAGTTCCTCAGCTAAAACTTAAAGATGGTACTTTATATTTTAATTTAACTGTTTCAAACAACTTATTTTCTTTTATCTCTTTGTGAAGAATCAAATTTTCTTCTGTTTCCACTTCTTTGATTCTTTTTATCTTTTTCGGAAACATAATCAATTGGCTCTCCTACATCACGTTGCATTACAGCCCTTCTCGACAAATTCAACCGACCTTGGTCATCTATTTCCATCAACATCACTTCTACTTCATCACCCACACTCCACAAAGAAGAAATGTCATCTGTTCTTTGTATATCTGCTTGAGAAATATGAATTAACCCTTCTTTACCCGGCATAAATTCTGCAAATGCACCAAAGTCCATCAAACGAGTTATTTTCGCACAATAAACCTTACCAACTTCTGGCTCTGCTACTATATCTTCTATCATTTGTTTTGCCAGTTTACCTTTATCTCTTTCGACAGCGAGGATAAATATATTTCCATCCTGTTCTATATCAATTTTAGCACCTGTTTCATCAATAATCTTATTGATTACTTTTCCGCCTGTACCAATGACTTCTCTTATCTTATCAGGATCAATTTTCATTTGAAGAACCATTGGAGCATATTGAGAAATTTCCGGTCTTGGAGAAGATATAACTTCACTCATTTTATTTAATATATACAAACGACCTTGTCTTGCTTGTTCCAATGCTTTAGTTAAAATTTCTTCATCAATTCCTGAAATTTTAATATCCATTTGAATAGCTGTAATTCCCTCTTCTGTTCCTGCTACCTTAAAATCCATATCCCCAAGAAAATCTTCCATACCTTGAATATCTGATAGGATTGCTAAGTGCTCATTTTCTTTAATTAGTCCCATTGCAATTCCTGCAACCATTCTCTTCATCGGAACTCCGGCATCTAACAGAGATAATGTGCTGCCACAAACACTGGCTTGTGATGTACTTCCGTTAGAACTCATAACTTCAGATACAACACGAATTGCATAGGCAAATTCTTCTTTGGAAGGGAGCATGGGTAAAATAGCTCTTTCTGCAAGCGCTCCATGACCTATCTCTCTACGGCCTGGTCCTCTAGATGGTCTTGCTTCTCCTACACTGTAAGCAGGAAAATTATAGTGATGCATATATCGTTTTTCTATATTTTCGTCCAATCCATCTAAAGTTTGCATTTCACCTAATGCACCTAATGTAGTAACACTCATAACCTGTGTTTGTCCTCTGGTAAAAATAGCACTTCCATGTGTTCTTGGCAATGTTCCTACCTCACAAGAAATAGGTCTGATTTCATCCATTGAACGATTATCAGGTCTAATACGATCTACCAAAATCAGTTCTCTAATACCTTCTTTTGTAATTTTATAAATTGTTTCTTCAATATCTTTTGGATTTTCTGGATAAATTTCAGCAAAATGCTCCATTATTTCCTGTTTGGCTTTATCCATATTCTCCATTCTCTCTGTCTTATCTTTTGTAAGAATAGCAGCTTTCATTATTTCTTTTCCATATTTCAAAACCTGAGATTCAATCTCTTCATCTGCTTTGAATACGACATATTCCATTTTCTCTTTTCCAACTTCAGCAACAATAGTTTCTATAAAAGACACTATTTTTTTGATTTCTTCATGGGCATATAGAATTGCTTCCAGCATTGTTCTTTCAGTAACCTCATTAGCACCTGCCTCAACCATCATAATTGCATCTTTTGTTCCTGAAACCGTCAAATGTAAATCCGAAACTGCTCTTTGGTCTACATCAGGATTTAAAACTAACTGTCCATCTACTAATCCTACTGCTACAGACCCAGTTGGTCCGTTAAAAGGAATGGACGAAATAGAAAGGGCTACAGAAGAACCAATCATAGACAATATGTCCGGAGCAACATCAGGTTCCACTGAAAGAACCGTTGCTACTACTTGCACATCATTTCTAAATCCTTTTGGAAATAAAGGTCTAATAGGTCGATCAATTAATCTAGATGTTAAAATAGCCTTTTCAGACGGTCTTCCTTCCCTCTTAATAAATCCTCCTGGAATTTTCCCAACCGAGTACAATCTTTCTTCAAAATCTACACTTAGAGGAAAAAAATCAATCCCCTCTCTAGGTAAAGCAGAGTTTGTAGCTGTAACCAACACAACAGTGTCTCCACAACTTACTAAACATGCCCCATTTGCCAATTCAGCAACCTTTCCGATTTCTATCTTAAGTTGTCTATTTCCTAAGGGCATTTCAAATATTTTACTCATTATATTACTCCTTTTCAAAACAATTTCATTATAGTCTCTGTTGTAAAAATATCCTACAACAGTAAGATTCAAAAAATTGAAATCACATTCAATATTTTACAATTCATTTAAAAAAAGAGCAGGACTAACCCTACTCTTTTTACTTCACTATTTTCTCAATCCTAATCGTTTAATTAGAGAGTTATATCTTTCCAAATCTTTTGATTTTAGATATTTAAGAAGATTTCTTCTTGTTCCTACCATTTTGAACAAACCTCTTCTTGAATGAGAATCTTTTGGATGCACTTTCAAATGATCATTTAATTCCAAAATCCTTCCTGTCAAAACTGCTACTTGAACTTCCGGAGATCCTGTATCTCCCTCATGTACTGCATACTCTTTAATAATTTCTGTTTTTCTTTCTGCTGTCATTTTATTTCCTCCTAAAATTTCATACTACACCAAATTACAAAGAATACGTTGGAGTGTCGAATTCCTTGTAATGGTAATTTATACAACTCTCTATATGATACCACAAACTCATATTTTCGTAAATACTTTATTCACTATTTATTAACTTTATAATAAGTTGAAACTTTTAACTAAAACTACTACTCATCAAAAATCAGATGTATTATCGTTATTATAAAATCCTATTATATTTTTTCATGTTGTCTTCTTATCATTTCTTCGTCTTTTGAAATTTGAATTTTCAGTTCCTCTAAAGAATTAAATTTCATTTCATCTCTAATTTTACTGATAAAATATACTGATATTTCTTCACCGTAAATATCTTTATCAAAATCCAAAATATGAACTTCTAATGAAATTCTGTTATTCAACAAAGAGATAGTAGGATTATATCCTACACTCGTCGCTCCAACATAATGTTCACCCTGATATTCAACCATTGTGTTATAAACTCCTAGTGCTGGTAATATAATATTTTCATCATACTTTACATTTGCTGTAGGAAATCCTAATTTTCTACCATTTTCTTTCCCATGAATCACTTCTCCTGTAATGGCAAACATTCTCCCAAGGTATTCTTTTACGATATCCACTTTTCCTTCTTTAATCAATTGTCTAATATACGAGCTAGAAATTCGAATGCCTTCTTCAAAAAACAGAGGAATAATTTCAACTGTCAATCCTAATTGACTTCCTACACTCTGAATGCTCTTAGCAGAACCTTCTCTACCTTTTCCAAAATGTGCATCTTCTCCTAGTATAAGATACTTGGCATGTAATTTATCAATCAGTATTTCTTGAATGAAATAATTTGTAGACATTTTCATAATCTCTTCATCGAAAGGGACACTTAGTACGGTATCTATTCCCAATCCTTTCAATTTTTCATCTCTTTCTCTATTGGTAAATAACTTGTCTACTTTTTTTTTCAAAACATATTCTAACGGATGATTTTCATAAGTAAAAACAATACTTTTTAATTTTTTTTGTTTTGATATTTCTAACGTCCGTTCCATAAGCTTTAAATGTCCACGATGTACTCCATCAAAATTTCCAATCGTAACAACAGTATCTTCACTTATCTCAATTGAGTTCATATATGATTTAAATGACACTCAGAATACCTCCAATTTTTATATATGAAATAGGTTCTTACATTATTCGAACTATACAAACTTGATATTTTTTAAATATCTTTTACCGTTACTTTCAAATACATTTCCAATCCCCAAAAGGATCTCTTCTTTTGAATATATACGATAAAATCCTGCTATTAAATCAATATTATCAAAAAAAACTGTTCCACCATTAAGATAAATCTTACTAAACTTTTTCTCTAATGTAAATTTAGGATAATGAAACAGTATATTTTCTATAGGAATTATAATGTTATTTCTACTCAAACTTTCTGTCTGTTCTTCCAACTCTTCTAGCGTTATACTGTCTTGAATAAAAAAATTGCCACTTTCCGTTCGAATTAATAACGATAAGTATCCTACATTTCCTAATTCTGCAGCAATATCTACTACTAAACTTCTTATATATGTTCCTGAAGAACAGATAATGTCAATAGAAAAGGATTCCGTATCATACTCTAACAAATTAATAGAATGGATAAAAATTTTCCTTTCCTTTATTTCGATCTCAGAAAATTCTTTTCCAGCTCTTGCTAATTGATATAATTTCTGCCCATTCACTTTTATTGCACTGTATTTAGGAGGAATCTGAGAAATTTCTCCAACAAATTTTCGTATTGCTTGTAACAACTGCTCTTTTGTGAAAGGAACAATGTTTTTTCTGTCTGTTATCATTCCATAAGAATCTAATGTATCTGTTTGTAACCCCAAATTGACTTTAGCATAATACCTCTTTTTATCCTTTAATACAAAATCACTAAACTTAGTAGCTCTTCCTATACAAATAGGAAGCACCCCGGCAGCATTTGGATCTAATGTACCGGTATGTCCTACTTTTTTTTGGTGAAGCAATCTTCTTACAATTGAAACTACATCATGTGACGTCATACCTGTTGGTTTTAGAATATTAATGAAGCCATCCATCATAAAATATACTCCTTTGCACTTTTGATAACCGACTCCATAACCTCATCTAGCAAACCCGTAATACTACATCCCGCAGCATTTTTATGTCCTCCACCACTATATTTTCTTGCAAAAGAAGCTACATCCAAATCACCTTTTGAACGAAGCGACAACTTAATTTCCTTGATATCCTTTTCTTTAAATAATATACCAATTTTCACCCCGTAAATATTAATCACGTAATCAACTAAATTTTCAACATCATTGTAAGAAATATGATATCTTTCCAACATATCTTTTTTTAGATAAGCAGTCGCTAAAATTCCATCAACCTGAATTGTAGAAAGAACTTCTGACAGTAATTTAAGATAATTTTTATCCTGACTACGAAAAATACTGTTCACTATTGTTGTACGATCCGCTCCTTTTTCTAATAGATCGGATGCTGCCATTAAAGTAGTACTATTCGCACAGTCATACATGAAATTTCCTGAATCAGTCAATATACCTGCATATAGACATGTAGCAACATCTCTAGTCAAACATTGGGGATAATATTCTTTCAAATGATGGTATACCAATTCACATGTAGAAGACATATTCTCATCTACAAAATTATAATCTCCGTACATTTCATTTTTTTCATGATGATCAATATTTATTACCCGAAAACTATTTTTAAAAATAGTTTTCGATATCTTCAATCTGTCTACAACACCACAATCTAATCCGATAAAAACATACTCTTTTCCCTCTAGATATCCCTGGATTTTTTCTGAAGTCAGTTGTTTATCATAATCTCTAAGAAAAGATAGATTTTGTGGCAATTCATCATCTATTATATAGTAAGCTTCTTTACCTAATTTCTGTAAAGCCAATTTAAATGCTAAAGAAGACGATACGTTATCTCCATCAGGCCCAACATGAGAACTAATTATAAAAAGTTGATTTTTTTCAATAATATCCTTAAAATCCATCACTACAAACTCCTACTCTTCTGTGGAATGTTGGTTTATTTCACTTATAATTTTGGACATTTCTACTCCATTTTCAATAGAGTGATCTAGCCTAAAAATAATTTCCGGAGTATATCTTAAATCTACCTGTCTTCCCACTTCTTTTCTAACATAACCACTGGCTCTCTTCAAACCTTCTAAAATAGTTTCAGGATTGTCTCCAAGCACACTAATATAAATGTATGCATACTTTAAATCTCTAACAACCTCTACACTGGTTACAGAAATCAAACCTTTTGAATTTCTGATTTTTGTATCTTTAATTTCCCCTTCAAGCAGCATATTACTAACTACTTTTCTTACTTCTTCAGAAATTCTTCTTGTTCTATCATAAGACATTCTTCTCTCACCTTAGCCTTTTTTTATCTCTTTGATAATGTAATTTTCTATAATATCTCCTTCTTTTATATCATTATAGTTGGTTAGACCAATTCCACAATCATATCCTGTGGCTACTTCTTTAACATCGTCTTTAAATCTACGCAAAGAATCAATTTCTCCTTCATAAATTACAATACCATCTCGTACTAACCTTACTTTTGCATTCCTTTGAATCTTACCTTCTAAAACATAAGAACCTGCAATCATACCAACTTTTGGAACTTTAAAAGGCATTCTAACTTCCGCCTTACCCAATTCTTCTTCTACAAATTCGGGAGAAAGCATCCCCTTCATAGCCTTCTCTACATCTTCTATCGCCTCGTAAATAATACGATATGTCCTCATATCTACCTTTTCTCTTTCAGCGACAGATAATGCACCTGTAGCAGGTCTTACATTGAATCCAATAATAATTGCATTTGATGCTGATGCAAGCATTACATCTGATTCTGTGATTGCTCCTACACTTCCATGGATTACTTTTACCACTACTTCTTCGTTACTGATTTTTTCAAATGACTTCTTGATTGCATCAATAGAGCCTTGTACATCGGCTTTCACAATAATGTTTAATTCTTTCATTTCACCTGATTGCATTTTTTCGAACAAATCTTCTAGTGAAATTTTTGAAGTTTGTTTCATATACTCTTCTCTTTTTCTTTCCTGTCTTGCAGTACCCAAATCTCTCGCCTCTTTATCGCTAGATACAGCAAAAAATTGATCTCCTGCATCAGGAACGGAGTTCAAACCTTGGATTTCAACTGCCGTAGATGGTCCTGCTTTTTTTATTCTTTTGCCCTTTGAATTAAGCATTGCCCTTACTCTACCATAAGAGGTTCCTGCAACTACAGGATCTCCTTCTTTTAGTGTTCCATTTTGAACAATCAATGTCGCAACAGTTCCTCTACCTTTATCTAATTTAGATTCAACTACAGTACCTATCGCTTTTCTATTTGGATTTGCTCTTAATTCTTCCATCTCAGCGACCAATAAAACCATTTCTAGCAAATCATCAATATGTTCTCCTGTTTTCGCTGACACAGGAACATCAATTGTAGTTCCTCCCCACGACTCTACCAAAATTCCTTTTTCTGATAATTCTTGTCTAACACGATCTATATTGGCTGTAGGCTTATCAATTTTATTGATTGCTATAATCATTGGGACGCCAGCCGCCTTAACATGATCTATAGCTTCTATTGTCTGTGGCATAATTCCATCGTCCGCTGCAACAACAATAATAACAATATCTGTTACTTGAGCCCCTCTTGCTCTCATTTCAGTAAACGCCTCATGCCCGGGTGTGTCTAAAAAAACAATTTTCTTTCCATTGATTACTACTTCGGAAGCTCCGATATGTTGTGTAATTCCACCTGCTTCACTATTTGTAACCTTGGTATTTCGAATGGTATCCAACAATGTAGTCTTCCCATGATCTACGTGTCCCATAACAGTTACAATCGGAGATCTGGGTTTTAAATCTTCTTCGCGGTCTTCTTCTATGACAAAATCCACAACTTCTTCTTCTTTTTCTTTTTGAACCAACATCACATCGTAATCAAGTGCAACTTTTTCTGCTGTTTCAAATTTAATCGTTTGATTAATATTTGCCATAATGCCCATTTTCATAATACTCATAATGACGTCTGTTGCAGGAACATTTAAAATTTGTGCCAAATCTCCTACAACGATTGTATCGTCTATCTCAAAAATCCCCTCATCTTGTTTTACTACTTCACTCATATCTTGTTTTGATTCCTTTTCTCTTTTATTGGCATAGTCATGCTTTTTCCCTTTAGATTTCTTCATCATTTTATCATTATGATATCCTGATTGATTGTCTGTAATGGGAGCTGATTTTATTTTTTCATTTTTCTTTTCTTTACTTTTCTTTTTTTTATTCTTTAAAGTATGTTCATCTATGTCTTTATCTATAGTTTCAGAATATCCAACATCCTCTTTCAGATTATGTTGCTTTCCTACTTTATTACTATCTTTTTCAGAATGGTTTTTTTTAGTCTGTTTATTCTCGTCATCATTCGTTCTTTTATTTGTCTCTTTTGTTATATTATTATTGGACAGTGTTACTCGGATTTTATTACTATCATCTTCTGTCAATGTACTCATATGACTCACTACATCGATAGACAATTCAGTTGCCATCTCAATTACCTTTTTTGATGGTATATTCAACTCTTGAGCTAACTTATAAACTCTTATTTTCTCCATAAATCTCTCCTCCTAACAACTCCATAATAGCTTCTGCAAAACCCTTATCATTGATACAAATTGATACTCGATCCTGTTGTCCAATCGCTTTGCCAAGCTCATCTCTACTAAATATATCACATATTACAATCCCTCTATAATTCGCCTTATCTCTCAATCGCTTAGATGTATTTTCAGCAGCATCTGAAGCAATGAATACAATTTTGGCTTTTCTAGATTTTATTTTTTCAAGAGTAGTTTCTTCTCCCGAAAAAACCTTTCCACTTTTTTTTGCAAATCCAATTAGTGTAAGTATTTTATTCTTCATTAGATTTCAACTCTTTTCTTAAAGTATCATATACAACTTCCGATACATCCATTTTAAATGCTTTATCTAACAATCTATTCTTTTGCATTTTCTCAAAGCATTCCGGTTTCGAACAAAGATAAGCCCCTCTGCCATTTGCCTTCGAAGTTAAATCTAAAAAAATATCTCCTTGCTTTGTTTTTACTATCCTAAATAATAATCTCTTATCAGAATGATCTCCACAAACAATACACTTCCTTTGTGGAATTTTTTTTATTCTTCCCGCGGAACTTGCCATCGATTTCCTCCTTACACCTTAGTAATTGTAACTTAAAATCTATGACACTAAATTAGATATCGTTGTTGTCAGTGTCACTATAATCAGAATCTTCCTGTGGAATAATCCAATTGTCAGCATTTTCCATTTGACTTGAAAAATCTTCATCTGTCATAGTTTCCTGCAATACCTGACTCTCACTTTTAATATCAATCTTCCATCCCGTTAATTTAGCTGCTAACCTAGCATTTTGCCCTTCCTTACCAATTGCCAAAGACAGTTGATAATCTGGCACAATCACTTTTGCTGTCTTTTCTTCCTCATTTACTGATACATCTACTACTTTTGATGGGCTCAATGCATTCGAAATATATTCAATCGGATTCTCGTCATAGTTTACAATGTCAATTTTCTCTCCATGTAGTTCCTCTACAATATTTGCTACACGAATCCCTTTACCACCAACACAAGCTCCTATTGCATCCACAGCCGGATCAACAGAACACACTGATAATTTTGTTCTCGAACCCGCTTCCCTTGCAATAGATTTGATTTGTACGATACCATCACTAATTTCCGGAACTTCTCTCTCAAATAATCTTTTCACTAGACCCGGACGACTTCGAGAAACTAAAATTTGAGGAACATTATTATGTTTCTTCACTTCTAGAATATACACAATTAACCTTTGACCTACATTGTATTCTTCATAAGGCATCTGCTCTTGAGAAATCATAGTTGCTTCACCATAAATTGTATGTCCCTTCTCGGAAACTAAACTTAAATTTAAATGACAAGTATTATGTTTCCCAATTCTAACAACTTCACCTATCATAATTTCACTTTCACGATTAGAAAACTCATTATATATGATATCTCTTCCTGCTTCAGTAATCTTTTGAATAACTACTTGTCTAGCTGTCTGTGTTGCGATGCGTCCAAAGTTTCTTGGAGTAATCTCTTCTTGAACTATGTCTCCAACCTCATAATTAATATCAATCTCTTGGGCTCCTTCTAAAGAAATTTCTCCCTCCAACAAGTCAATTTCCCTCTTATTCACTACTTCTTTCTTAGAGAATACTTTAATATCCCCTGTTTCTCTATCAACAGAAACCTGAACATTGTTTTTTTCTAATGATAATTTTTTTGGATCTTTTTCCACCAAATTATCACTATAATTATTCTTTTCAATAAAATTTTTCTTATAAGCCTTTACCAAAGCCATTTCTACCGCTTCTATTAAAATGTCTTTGCTAATCCCTTTTTCATCTTCCAATTGTTGAATTGCAGATATAAACTCAGCGTTCATCTTATGTTTTCCTCCTAATAACTAAAAATCTACCTTTAACTTTATTGATGCAATATTTTTTTTTGATAAAGAAAGTCGTTCATTTTCTAATTGAATGATTACATTTCCTGCCTCATCCAATCCAATCAATACTCCGGATAATTCTTTTTGCCCGTTCACCGCTTTGTATAATTTTAATTCTATCTCTTTACCTGATTCTCTAATAAAATCTCTATCTTTTTTTAATGTTCTCCCAAGTCCCGGAGTAGAAACTTCCAAAAAATATTGTTGTTGTATCGGATCTTTTTCGTCTAATACCTTATTTAAAACTCTTGTGATATCAGAAATTTCATCAATATCCAATCCTCCAATTTTATCTATAAATACTCTCAGATAATAAAAAGTTCCCTCTTTTACATACTCAACATCTACCAATTCATACTTCTCATCCAATACACCTAAACATATTTCTTCTATTTGATCAGCAATTCTTTTTGACATTTTAAATGTTCACCTCCAATTATGATATAAAAAATTTACGACAGTTAAAATCATTTTATTCAAAATAAATAATTAAGACTTTTCCTAAACAAAATATCATCATAAATTCTCAAACAACAAGGAGTGGGTTTTCCCACTCCTTGCCTAAAATCTTTTCTAATGATTGTTACAGTATAACAAAAAATAAACTATTTATCAAGTAGTACCCATTAAATCGACTATAAGAAGTAGATTATTCTAATAAAGATACAAAAAAATAATATGGCTTTTCACAATGCTCTAAAATAATTCCAATCTCAAAATATTTTTCAGATATTCTTTTAATCGTTATCTCTTCTACCCCATTTCCAATTTCATAGTGAAATTGTCCTATTATCTGACTACAATGTACCTCCTTACCTGATTTTATTTTATGAACACAAATTGGCTTTGTATGGATATCTTTTCTCAAAAATATAAAAGTATTAACCTCAAAAAATTTGTTAGCATTACCAAATTGTACATTATAATGTTCGTTTCCATCATCTAACTGAGATAATTTAATACATTTGATAGAAATCTCAGAATTTGGAATTTCTGTAATTATTTTCCCATCTGTCGTCAAAATCTCATCTATAGAATCAGACTTTGAAAATTGAGATTCAATAATTCCAGATATCATATCTTGATCAAAAAATATTTTGTCTTTGTCTATGTTGAAATTCACATATTTTTGAGTAGAAATAACAAAATGAAACAAATATTGAATCAGAAGCAAAGAAATACTTATCGCAATCAACACTTCTATCAAGATATATCCACTATTCTTTTTCTTCACTGATTAACACCCTTCCACTTATTGGAACTATTGTCATCTTAAAAAATACTCCAAAATCCTTATTAGAACCTATATAAACAGACATTATTCCATTCTTCTCAAAGGCGTGATGGTGATTATATCCTATACAGATATCATTAATTGGAACAAGATTTTTTTTATCCTTTCCGGAGTAAAGAATGACATTTTTAGATAAACTACCTTCATAAATTATTTGATTTCCAATATCTCTTACAATATAGCAATACTTTTCTTTTGAGTCTTTTTTTATATATAATCTAATAGTTTGTCCGGATGAACATGAATATTTTCTACAATACTCACAAACATACTTTAATTGATAAGCATCACTACGTTCATTAACATAATTTGTAGCACAAAAAGAGATACGATATGCAGTAAAAGAAACTATAATTGCTATGACAATAATAATTTCAATCAAAGAAAACCCACGTTTTTTCAAACTTATCACTTTTCCTTTTTAATAAAATTGACTCCCCCGTTTTGTATAAGAGATTCCCAATCTATATCTTTTGATACAGCCTTATTTTCTTTTAAATGAATATCTGGACATCCTACATTTACAATTCCATAAAAATTAAATTCTCTTTCCAATCTTTTTATACTTCCCTTATATAAAAAGCACATCATATATTTGGAATTTCCAATGGAATCCACATATTCCACTTTTTTTACATTATATAGCTCCACATACAATCTTGACAAGTGTAATGCTTCTTTCCAATCTTTAGCAGTAAACATTCCTTTTGAATAATAGGTAGAGTTATAAAACCTATATTTCATGTCCTTGATGACATCTTCTTCAGAAGAACTTTGCATAGAGCCTACTCTCTCATAACAATTATCTGCCATATGTTTCCATTCTTCATCAACTAGATAGTTTGTATAGCTACACAATAAGACTTGAATACTTCTCCGATCCAAATTTTCTTGGATTTGATAGTTATCTAAATTTACAAATTTTCTTTTTAAGTTAATTGATGAACTAATCAAACTCACAGAAACTATAATAATTGTCATAATCATAATTGTAGACATTAAAATGCTTCCCTTACGAATCCTCATTGTGCTTCACACTTTCAATAAAATATAATTTCTCCTCAGCAACTTGATTTAAGTAATCTACTTCTATAACCTTTACAGGAATACTAAAATGTCCAGTTTTTAATTCCATCTCTTTAACATCCTTCATCATGTTATCTATTGAAACATTACCCTCATAGTACAATTGTCTGTCAAGTTTATCCTTATGAGTTCTATGTCGTTGCATAGACTTATCAAATTGTTGATTAATATCTAAAATCTTCATAATGGTAAAAGACATCATAATACATATAAAAATAGAAACTATTAATTCCAATAATACTACTCCTTTTCTTTTTTTCATAGTATCCCCTCATTCTAAATGTAGCTTTTTACCCTTTATTTTTTATTAAAATTTCTATTATGGTCTTCAAATATCCATTCACTTCAACTGAAGAATTTATTGATAAAATCTTGTATCCTCCTTTATCCCACTCTGAGGAGCCCAATAAATTCTGCAGTTGAATTTTTGAAGATTCCAATTCTAGAGATAATTGAATTGATTCATTTTCTGTCACACTAAAATTTCTATTTAAGATAACAATACCTTCTTTTTCTATAATTTTATCTAACTGAAACAACAAAGATTCTTTATCTCTATCCTCTAATCCTTCTTTTTTAACTTCCAAATGATACTTTGAGAGTTTCTGTTCAATTTCTATCCTCGACAATCGATAAGAATGAATACTTTTGATATTAGGGATAATCACCCATAAAATATCCACAACTACAAAAATGATAAAAAATATAATATATTTCTTTTTCTTCATCACTTCACCGTCAATACCAAACTATCCCACTTTTCTTTTCCTTCTCCTCGTGAAATATAGCTCGTATACCCTTTCTTATTCAAAGCATTTCTCATCTTATTAAAGTCTTTGTTTTCAGATACATTCATTTCAACATCAACAATTTCTTCCCTTGATTGAATACTTATCAAGTTTAACTCGTCTATATTGGAAAGAATAATAATCAACTTTTTAGAATCTACAAATATGTCCGTTTCTCCTTCTATTATCAACTCATTTTCAGACTTCATTTCATAAATTGACTTTATTTCATCTAATCGCTCTTTTTCTTTCATATACCTATACTCCAAGAATACACTAATAGCAGAAAGTAAAATTAATACTAGAATCATCGCTTTAGATGTTTCTTGAACACTAAATTTTTTCAAATTACAATCCTCCTTACATATATACTTCTGTTACATTCATCAAAGGAATGATAGAGAATGCCACAATTCCAACTAATAATCCTAAACACAGTATCATAATAGGTTGTCCATAAGCGGAAATTTTTGAAATCATTTTTTCTGAATCTCTCTTGTACAAAAAACATAGTGCATGAATATTTTCATGCAGGCCTCCCGATTCTTCTCCCTGTCGTATGTAGGAAATATCATTTATAGAAAATAGATTAGGATATTCTGAAATGGTATCAGCAATTGATTTTCCATGTTCTATCAAATAAATCATTTTTGAAAAAACTTTTTTCAAATAGTTATTATTTTCTGTTTTCTCGATTATCTTCAAACAGTCTTTAATTGCTATTCCACCATCCAACATACATGATATTCTCCATAAAAAATCTTTTTGAAAAAATAATCTTTTAATTTTACGAATGAAAGGAAGTTGAAATTGTATTTTCCCATAATAATCATGCCAATAATTCGTTTCACTAAATTTCATCATACCATATACGATCCACATACATAAAACCCACAGGGAAGCTTTATGATTTTTTTGAATATCATATACAATATTAAAGTATTTCAAGCTGGAAGGAAGCGGGATATTAGAATCAGTATATATCTCTAAAAGGCTAGGAAATACATTATTGAATGTAAATAAAAATAACAAAAGAATATTACACAGTACTATGATTGGATAAATAGATATTTTTAATAATTCTTCCTTCATCATTTCTCTATTTTGATAATATTTATATACATTTTCCAGTGCATCCACAATATTTCCAGTTTCTTCTCCAATATGTATTGTCGCAAAAACAAATTCATCTCCAATTCCACGATTCTTTAACGAATAACTTAAAGAAACTCCTTGAACAATATCCTCTTTCACTTGACTTAATCTATTTTCTTTTGGAAACTCATTCTTTAAAATTGTAAGAGTTCTTAGCAGAGGGATATTTCTTGATGAAAAACTATATAACAAATAAAAAATCTCTTTTCGATCCCTATCTTTTAATTCTTTCTTGCTAATAAAATTAATATTCCACTCATTTTTCCATGTAATTTCGGTTAGTAATTGTCTATATATCATTTTGAACATCAATCAGCTCCATCTCCTTCACAAAAACATATTGCATCTTCAAGAGACATTTCTCCATTCCAAAAAAGCTGTTTTACTTGACTTAAAATACTGGATTCTTTCCTTATTTTAACATGACCATTTTGTAACATTTCAGTTTTCATCTCATCATCAATATAAATTACTTGAAATATCGGTTTTTGTCTATTGTAACCCGTATACTGACAATACTCACAACCTCTTTTGGCATAAATATAATCTCCTTGATGTAATGATAGTTCTTCAATATCATCTCCAAAATATCTCTCACGTTCTTTGCATTTTGAACATAATATTCTCACAAGTCTTTGATTGACAACAAGTCCTAATGACATTGATAATAGCTGTGAATTAATCCCTATGCTAACCATTCTATCAATAGCACTTTGAGCACTTTTTGTATGTAATGTACTAATCACAAAATGACCTGTTAAACTACTTTGTATTGCCGTATTACATGTTTCAAAATCTCTTATTTCACCTATTGCTAAAACATCCGGATCTTGTCTTAACATAGCTCTTAATGCTTCAAGGAAACCGTATTGGCTTTCTTTACAAACTTGAACTTGAGTAACTCCTTCTATCTCATACTCTACCGGATCTTCCAAACTAATGATGTGTTTTTCACCATTATGTATAGTATTTAAACAACACCGCATGGTTGTACTTTTCCCACTACTTGTTGGTCCAGTTATCAATAAAAAACCACTATCTCTTTTTAAAAAAGAGTTCAATTTTGCTTGATCTTCTATCCTCATTTCTAATTCATCTATTTCATACGGAACATTACTTTGGTTCAATAACCGTAAATGGATTTTCTCGTTATTAATAACCGGAACTATGGATACTCGAATATCAACTTGAATATTTTCTTCAGCATCATTAAAAATAATTTTACCATCTCGTGGATCTCTATTCTTTGAAATGTCAATAGATGCTTTTACTTTTATTGCTCGAATAAAATCATCCGAGATCTCTTTTTCTAGAATACAAAATGTCTTTAACGCACCTTTTAATCTAAATCTTACAAACAATCCCTGTTTAGATTGAAAAAAATGAACATCCGTAGCATTCATGTCTATTGCATAACGTAGTATTAAATCTAATATTTTTAAAATATCTCCATCTTCTAAAACCTTATTTAATTCTACACTTATCATTTTATTTGACTGCTCCAAAGTATAATATGTTGCGATACACCTTGAAATTAAAATATCATTTGCCACTTTCCAAAAAACACCTTTGATGGCTTTTTCAGACAATTCTGATTCGATTTTTTCTTTTTCTTCCTTTGAATAATTTTTATTATGTAAAATCGAAATCATCCTTCCCGATAAATCAAAGGGAAAGATATGATTTCGTTCTGCAACAATTTCTTCAATGAAATTTGTTGCCTCCAGATTTCTAACTTCAAACATTCTTGATTTCAATTAACATCACCTTTTTTCTTCTAACTTAAAAAAACTTTCACTTATCATTTTATTCCAACGATTTTCAGGTAATTCTGATTCTCGATTTTCTATAAATAAGTATAATCTTTCTAAACTCCGATTCAAAATAGTATAAATAATGTTAAATTCCTGCAAAAAAATCTGTTCTGTTAAACTATGTTTTTGAAAAGACAATTCTACGCTTTCCAATTCTAAAAAAAACACAATATTGAATTCTAAATTAGAGATGGTATATACATTAGACAAAGTGACACCAATCTTATGCGTCATATTGGTCATCTCATCCGTTGCAATCAAAAATGGAATATTGTACTCTTTCAGTGTATTTTTTATCAAAAGTTGATAAAAAACCTGGTTATTTCCTCTCATTTTTTTAGAATTAAAAGGGTAGACTATACAAATATCTGAATAGTGATATCCTTCATCCAAACAAATATGAATTTGTCTACAAATAATCTTAAGACTATCACTAATATCTTTAGTTAAATAATAACCAGATAGACCAACTTTCTTTATCTTAGTATATCCCTTTTTTGCATATTCTTCCAATCCCATATCATAATTTTCTTCAACATAATCTCTAGATTGATCAATAAATCGATTTATTGAACTATTTATATTAATACAAGATCTATAATTTGTTTTCAAAGAAATTATTTCATCAAAATCTACCTGATCAATATCTTGCCAAATAGATTTTTTAGCATTTCGAATATTTTTTGACTTATCTTGAGAAACAATAAAAAAACTTTTTTTGGTATAAATACTATCTAATAAAAAATTTATTTCGATATCAGAAAAATTTTCTGATTCATCTAAAAATATTCCTCTGTAGATACGCTTATTTTTATAAATTTGAGATATTTTCTTAAACATCTTCAAAAATTCCGTCTCGAAAATCTTAAATTCTTTGTTCGTTGATAGATTAAGTCCATATGGTTTCCCAAGTTGCAAAATATACTGATGAAAGTTGATAATTTTTAAATTATCTAATTTTATATTTTTCATTTCAAGTATACCTTTTAATTTGCTTACTAGTTGCTTATTAAAAGTAATATAAATAAATTCATCATTAGGAAATAATTTTGCCAACTTAATTGCTCTACTAAATAAGATTGTTGTTTTTCCTGTTCCTGAAGATCCCTCTATTAGAGTCTTGCCATATTTTATTGAATTAATGTGTTTTATCTCGACGGAATCCATAAATATCGCCTTATACTCATGATTTCGATAAATATAGCTAATATCTCTTAAACTTCCTTTTCCGCTTCTTAGATCTGTAGATTTTTTAAAAATATAGTAATCCTTCATCATAGTCAATTGAAAATAATTTATGTCTTCTTTAGAGAAGGTGCAACTTAAATAGTTATCAAATAATTCTTCATCGTTAATCAATCGTTCAAAAATATATTTATCAATAATATATTCTCTTTTGTTTTCTAAAGAAAATTCTGCTAAATCAATATATGGCATGATATAGTAGTAAGGAATTTCAAAAGAATTATTATGAAAAATCAAAGTATCTCTGGCTTTTTGTATCTCCTCTTCCATTATCTCTAAAAGTTCTTCTGACAAAATAGAAAAGGTGTCTTCATTTGTATCCATAAAGCGAAATAAACCTACACGCCCTTCATGGACATAAATAAAATCACTATACACATACGGAAATGAAACCACCTTAGTAAAACCATATCCTTTTAATTTATCTGACATATATCGGTAAAATTCTTTCTCACTATTTCTAACCTTCAGTGCATCTACATCTGATATGCTATTCATTGTATTTAACTTCAATGTCACCATTCCTTTTCTTATAAACAATTCGGTTATCTGATAAGAGGCATCTATAGCTACTTATTCTCTTTTTCTTGTAATATATGCTCTAACTCTTTTTGAAAAGAATTCAAATCCTTAAATTCCCTATATACAGAAGCGAAACGTACATAAGCTACATCATCTAATTTTTTTAAGTGATTCATCACCATCTCTCCAATGAGTTCACTATTAACCTCTCTCTTCATTGAGTGAAATAAACTTCTTTCCACATCATTTACAATCGCTTCCATTTGCTCAAATGATACAGGTCTCTTTTGGCAAGATTGAACAATCCCTCTTAGTACCTTTTCCCTATCAAAATATTCTCTTGTCTTATCTTTTTTTTCAACAATTAAAATAATTTCTTCTATCTTCTCATAAGTTGTAAACCGACGTTTACATACCTCACACTCTCTTCTTCTTCGAATTGCATTATTTTCATCCGTATGTCTGGAATCTACGACTTTAGAATCAACTGAATTGCAAAACGGACATCTCATAATTTCCCTCCAAATGAATTTTTATATTACAAAAAAAGGAGAATCGTTCTCCTTTTTTAAAATTACTATTTTTTAACCTTCATCCAATCAGGAATTTCAAATACTTGTGGTTCTTTAAATGTATCTACCAACTCAACATTTTGTTTTTTTTCTGATTCTTTTTCCTTAGAAAATCCATCTGTCTTTGTTACATTCACATCATTATCAAATCCTGTAGCTATTACAGTAATTACAATTTTATCATCTTCATCATCGCTATAAGCTGTACCGATAATAGTTTCTACATCCTCTCTCTCAACATTCTCAGTAATAAACTGAGAGGCTTCTTGAAACTCACTAACCGTGAAAGAGTTTTTAGGAGCAGTAACATTCAATAATAAAGCCTTTGCTCCCTTAACTGTCGTATCAAGTAATGGACTAAATATTGCTTGCTTTGCTGCTTCTAAAGCACGATTTTCTCCCTTTGCACTACCAATTCCCATGTGAGCAATGCCTTTATTTACCATGGTATTCCTCACATCCGCAAAATCAACATTAATAAATCCAGGAACTTTGATGATATCTGTAATTCCTCTAACACCTTGTTTCAAAACTTGATTTGCCATCTCAAAAGCATCATCTAACCGGGTATCCTTTGAACTCATTTCTAAAATCTTATCATTTGGAATTACAATCAAAGTATCTACATTTTCCTCTAATTCTTTAATTCCCTTTTCTGCTTTACGAAGTTTCTGCTTTCCTTCCATAAAAAATGGTTTGGTCACAATTCCCACAGTCAGAATTCCCATTTCTTTAGCAACATTTGCAATAACAGGTGCAGCTCCGGTACCCGTGCCACCACCCATTCCAGCTGTAATAAATACCATATCCGTTCCTTCAAGTTCTGCCCTAATCTCTTCAATTGTTTCTTCTGCTGCTTTTCTTCCGATTTCCGGATCTGCTCCCGCACCTAACCCTCTAGTTAACTTCGTACCAATCTGTAATTTAGTGGGTGCTTCGGATTTATATAGCGCTTGAGCGTCAGTGTTTACAGTAATATACTCTACTCCAACGATACCTGCTTGTATCATTCTATTGACAGCATTTCCACCGCCACCACCG
>NZ_DBHIIC010000005.1:22158-84812 GCF_057248345.1 Filifactor sp.
GACTCCGATTACCTTTATAACTTCACTATTCACATTATCTTTCATATCTAATTGTACCATATTATTACACGGCCTCCCTAAGAATAGAAGTCTTAATATATAAACTTTGTTACCCTTCACTTTATCTTAAATTACGTATATAGTCAATACTTTTCACACTTCTTTTATACTTTATTGCTACAGCATTCTAGTTATTTTTTAATCTTTTAAGAATTAATCTTCTAATAACTGCGAAATTATCAAATAATCTCCCTCCGAATACTAAAATAGGTGCATAGTATAGAGGTACACCCATTCTATCTCCCAGATATGATAAAAAAGATGCTAAAATTCCATTAGATAAAAATCCGGTAACAAATATTTCATTATCATACTTATCTTCCATCGAAGCTCTTACTGCACCAAATATAGAATCAATCGCTGCTAGAATTCCAACAGAAATATATAAAGAATAACTATCAGGATATGTAAATGGTAAGTATTCTCCTACAATTACTCCCAACAAGATTCCAATAATAGCCCAAGCCATCTTCTACTCCCTCCTCTTATTATTTCTCAAACGCAACAATCTCAACCGAATCTTTTATTTCTGTTTTTACTTTAATATGATACAATTTTTGCAAAATATCACCATATGAATCCGGAGAAAGGACAGCTGCTTCTAATTGTTTTGGATCTCCAATCGCCTTAACAATGAAAGGTTGCCCATAAGTAGTTCCGTTAATAGTGATTGTAGCACCACTACATTTTACTTCGCTCTCAGCAACAATTCTTTGCCCATTGACAGACAACGCTTCAGCACCCGCAACTTTCAAATCATTCAATAAGATTAATATATCTTGATCGTGTATTAATAAGTTATTTGGATTCTCTCCATCCCCAACTTCGTCTTCACTATCCATCAGTTCTATGATAACACCTTTTCCTTTCACTTTCTGATATCCTGCTTGCATTTTTCTGTGCAGGAGTATGTCAGTTAAAAGTTCAGATGAGTTCTCTGTCTTTTTTATGTTTAAAAAAGCGTCCAGTTCTCGCTGCTTTTCTTCTTTCAACTGGTTTAACTGACTCAATTCTTCAGTTTCTATACTAAGATCATCTTCCATTACCTTAATACTTTTCAAACTGGTATATAGGTATTGATCTTTTACTATTCTAATTTGAGCGACAATCAACATCGTCAGGAAAAAAGAAAAAAATAGTATTAAATTATTTTTCAAACTTTTTTTTGGCATACAAATCACTCTTTAATAGGTTCTGCATAATTATATTCTATCAATCCAGTATATCTTGGAATCTCAATTGATTCTTTTTTTTGTACCTGTGCTTCAATCCCATAATAATTTCTCATTTCCCAAAGAATACCATATCTAAAATTCATTGCTGCTTCCAGGGTATCCATATCGCCAATCGCTTTAATAACCACCGGCATTTTTATAACAGTATTATTCATTTTAAGTTGTCCATCTACAACCTCAAGATGACTCGTTAGAACATACCTCTCTTCATTTACTGATATCGCCTCAGCACCGGCTGCATTTAATTTATTGATAAGTGACAAAATTAATTCATAGTTAGTCAATAAAGTAGAATTCTCTTGTCCTATAGATTCTGTTAGCTCTATTTCAACACCTGAACCAAATACCTTTTTATAACCAATCATTTTTTCATACTTATCAATTTCTTCTTTCAAACTTTGCTCAACATCTTCTCCACTCTTATCACTTTCTTTCAACTGAATCAATTGTTGTTCTAATTCTGTCAGCTCTGCTTCTAATGATTCTCTTTTCTGTTTCATATTTTTCAGTTCTATTTGAAGAACCCTAATTCGCTGTGAAGTAGTAGTAGATCCTGTATATTTTTCAGCAATATTTATTTGCATTGCAACGCCAATACCAATAATAACACTAAATAAAAAAATAATATAGCGATTCAATGCCTTGCTTTTTTTTATTCGATCAATATTAGTCTTCATCATCTTAATTCTCCCTATAGACAGGATAACTGTTAAATCTCATATCTATCGTACCATAAGTGATATTGTGTGTATGCAAATCTACCAAAATTGGACTTAGCTGCATCAACTTGTAAGTCAAATCTTCTCCATCCCCAAGTAATACTTTTAAACCTTGAGTAGTAATCATGTAAATATTTTTAGGATCTTGCAAATTCATTTCCGAAATATTTTGTATCAATCCTGCATTTTGGATGTTTGAAATTAGTTCCAATATCATCCTAAAATCATTTTCTTCATAGGAAGTCAACATTTGACCTACTTTAAGTCCTTTATTACTACTAACTCCTGTAATCAAAGGTTTCACAATCTTACTTACATCTTGTTCAATCTTCAAAATATATCCTGTATGATCAATAATAGCAAATCCTTCTTCAAAATTTACAGTAGCAACTTCTTCTCTCATATTTAAATCTGCAATCAATTTATTAGGAAATTTTCTAGTAATATTTGCATTTTTTACATAAGGGTTTTCAGTCAATCTTGATTCAATCGTAGATGTTGATATAAGGTAAATACTTCTATTTGTTTGGATTTTTCCTAATTGAATCAATTCTTCTTGAGTTAACGTGTTATCACCTAAAACTACAATCATTTTGAGTTTACACACGGGAGAGACTAAGAACAGTAACATTCCGATCAAAAATATAAAGATTAGAATCTGCACTTTTTTCACATAACTCTTCTTACTTAGAAAATTTATGATTGAATTTTTTATTTTTTTTGAATAGGTACTGTTCTTCACGATGTTCTCTGAATCTAATTTTTTTTCAGATAAAAAAACTACATTACTTTCATTTATATTATTTGAGTTTGTGCTTTTATCCATACTTTCATATTCCTTTTAAATCATATCCTTATGACAACTTTTCCATAATCTTTTTCACGATACTTTCAGCAGGATTCGAAGGGTACATACTTATACTATTTCGTTCCATCTCTTTCCTACATTCAACATCAAAGCATATTTTCGTGATTTTGTCTAACAAAATTTTTGAATTTAATTCTTTTTCAAGAATATAATCACCAGCATTTTTTTCTTTGATAAATTTAGCATTATATTCTTGATGATTTTCAGCGCTATATGATTTGGGGATAACGATTGAAGCTTTACCCATTGCATTGACTTCTGCAAGGGTTGTTGCTCCTGCGCTACATACTACCAAGTCTGCTGCAGCCATATATAACAAAATATCATGTTCATAAGGCTTAAATATCTGATGTTTAGAAAATTCATAATTTCTAACACGATCCATAAACTGATTATAATGTACTTTTCCTGTAATGTGTAGAAATGATATGTTATTTTCTAACAGATAAGGTAATGAGCCTAAAAAAGCTTCATTCAAACTCTCAGCTCCTCCAGAGCCTCCTACTGATAAAATCATAGTCTCTTCTAAAGGAATCTCCAATAGTTGTCTTGCACTTTCTCTAGTCAATCCAAAAACCCTATCACGAACAGGATTTCCAACAAAACACACTTCCTTGTCTGTATGGAATCTTTCTCTTGCTTTTTCAGAACCCAAAAATATAATATTCACTGACTTAGATAAAATACGATTTGTCAATCCTGGAAAGGAATTTTGTTCATGGATCGCAGTAAAAGCCCCATATTTTTTTGCTGCTCGTAATACAGGACCACAAACATAACCACCAGTTCCAATAACAATATCCGGTTTGAAGGATTTGATAATTTTTAAAGAATCTTTCGTAGCTTTCAAAGCCAAGTAAATTCTCCTTATATTTTCAATACTAATTTTTCTTAAAAATCCTTTCACTTCAATACCTACAAAAGGATAATCATTATTAGGAACAATCTCAGATTCTGGTCCACTCTTTGTTCCAATATATAAAATTTCAACATCATCTACAGATTTGCAAAAAGCATTTGCAATAGAAATTGCTGGATAAATATGTCCACCTGTTCCACCACCCGATACAATCACTTTCATTTTAGTACTCCTTTACCCCTTGTATTTCTCTTGAATTATTTATTCGTCTACGATATCTTGAAATATTTAACACAATACCCATCGATGCCATTGATATCACCAAAGAAGAACCTCCAAAGCTGATAAATGGTAATGGTACTCCAGTTGTTGGAAACAATGACAAAGAAACTGCAACATTGACAATAAATTGAAAAGCAATTTGAGCTATAATTCCACTTACTACCAACGAACTAAATTTATCCGGAGATAGTTGAGCTAACTGTATACAGCGTATAATCAAAATGAAAAAGAATAAAATCAATAATATAGATCCAAAAAAACCTGTTTCTTCTGCATACACCGAAAAAATAAAATCATTGTAGGAAGCAGACAAGTACAAATATTTTTGAATACTGTTACCAATTCCTCTGCCAAGAAATCCACCACTGGAAATAGCATATAATGAATTCAAAACCTGAACTTCTGCTTTACTCCCTGTAATAGACGGACTATAAATAGCAAGTATACGCGATTTTGCATAAGATGAAAATGTAATTAAAATAACAGAAGCACTCGATATGAATCCTAAGATGACAGCAATATATTTACCTGAAATTCCAGCTACTATCAATATATATGTTATTACAACTAATAAAGTAATTGTTGTTGAAATATGAGGTTGTACAGCAATTAAAATTACAAATATCGAATGAAATAATAAGACTGCAACTAAGTACCAAAAATTATTAATATTAACCTTTCGAAAGGAACATAACTTAGACATAGATAAAATACAGACCAATTTTGCAAATTCAGATGGCATAAAGGTAAAACCTTTCACATTGATCCATCTTGTAGCTCCATTGATGTTTTCCCCATAAATTAATGTCAGTATTAAAAAAAGTATTGTTATAGATATCGAACAAACGAAAAATAGATTTGAGCGATAAAAGGTATATGGAATTTTAGAAATAATAAGCATCCCAATTAGACCTATTCCTGCATATCTAGAGTTTGATAGGAAAAAATGAGACATTTTTCTTCCCGAATAATATGCTTGTATATAACTGGAACTATAAACCATAATTAGTCCTATTAAAATAAGAATAACCACAAGAAAAAATATTGTTTTATCCATCTCTCCCTGACGCTTTTTTTTCATTCCATACAACTCCTATTTATCTAACGTAATCCACGTACTCTATTTTTAAAATCTTCTCCTCTGATTTCATAACTATCGTACATATCCCAGGATGCACATGCTGGTGATAACAATACGATATCTCCATCTGTTGCTTTTTGATGTGCAATAGTTACAGCTTCTTCCATATTGTTGACTAATTCTATAGAATTAAATCCATGCTCTTGAGCACAATTTTTAATTAAATATTTTGTCTCCCCAAGCAAAATTAATATTTTTACCTTACCTAAATATTTTCCGGTAAATGTTTCTACAAACTTATCAAAAGGAACTTTTTTATCCATTCCACCGGCAATTAAAATAATATTTTTTTCAAAAGCTTCTACAGCTTTTACTGATGCATCAGGATTTGTTCCTTTAGAGTCATTTATATATCTAACTCCATCAATCATTTCCACGAACTCCAGTCTATGTTCTACTCCTTCAAAAGAAGATAAAACGGACTTCATACAATCAAATGAAATGTTTGCACAATGTGCCATACACATTGCCATCAAAACATTTTCCATATTATGATTTCCTGCAAGCAAAACACTTTTTCTGTCAAACAACTGATTTGTTGAGCCTGTTATATTTTCATAGATATAGCCATCTTTCAAATAGATTCCACAAGGAACTTCTCTTTTTGTAGAAAAAAACAATACCTTTGAAACCAGTTTCTCTCCTAAATGACATACATAATTATCTTCATAGTTGAGAACTGCATAATCACTTTTAGTTTGATTTCTAAAAATATTTGATTTCATCTCTCCATAAATTTGTAAGGACCCATGCCTATTCAAATGATCAGGTGTTAAATTCAAAAAACCTGCTATATGACACCTAAATTCTTTTATCATTTCTAATTGGAAACTGGATAACTCTGACACATACCATGTATTTTCACTAGCCTCTCTAACAGCTTCAATAACAGGATTGCCTATATTTCCAACAACTTTTGTATCTAAACCGGATTTTTTAAAAAACTCTCCTAACAATGTTGTAGTTGTGGTCTTCCCATTTGTACCAGTCACTCCAACAAAATTCCCCTTGCTATGACGGTATGCAAACTCTACTTCTCCAATAACCTCAATTCCTCTTTCAATGAATTTTTTCACAAAAGGTAAATCTGTAGGTACTCCTGGAGAAATAATCACTTGATCTATATTTTCTTCTCCACTTGGATTTTTTCCAATATAAAATTCTACATTTTTGTAATCTTCAATCTGTATCTTTAAATCTTTATTGTTATCATAAGCTAATACTTTTTTTCCTAAAGCATCCAAATATTCAATCATTGCAAGTCCACTTTTTCCAAGACCTATCATCAAAAACTTGTTTTTTTCTTTCATTTATATCCTCCTAAAAACATACTCCTGTCAATCCATACCACCCGATTACACAAAAAACCAACGTAACCATAGTAAACAACATAGTGACCTTAACTTCGCTCCAACCACCAAGCTCAAAATGATGATGTAAAGGAGACATCCTAAATACTCTCTTACCTCTTGTTTTAAATGATAGAACTTGAATAATCACAGACAATGCCTCAAACATATACACTATGGCAACAAACGGAAGAATTAATTCAATATGTAAGAGAATCGCACTGATTGCAACAGCACCTCCCAAAGCCATAGACCCTGTATCACCCATAAAAACTTTTGCAGGATATTTATTATATAGTAAGAAACCAAGACAAGAACCTACTACAGCCATATTAAAAGATACAAGTTCTATACGCCCCATAATGTTTGATACAACTACAAAAAATAGCATGACTAAAATAGTAACAGAGCTACAAAGACCATCTAAACCGTCTGTCAGATTCACACTGTTGGCAACTCCAATCAACAAAATAACAAGAAATGGAATGTAAAGATATCCCATATCCCACATTTTAGTTGAAAATGGAATATATACCGATGATCCTAAAGAAGAATACTTTAACTCCAGTATAGCAATCACTATTGCAAATGTTAATTGTAGTATTATTTTTTGATATGCACGAAGTCCTAAATTTCGTTTCTTTACCACTTTAATGTAATCATCAATAAAACCAATGCTACCAAATAATAAAAGTGCTAATATAGGTAGTACCGTATCAACATGAACTTCACCAATTAAAAGTGTTACAATGGTTATTGGAATAATAAAAATGAATCCCCCCATTGTAGGTGTCCCCGATTTAATTTGATGACTTTCAGGTCCCTCTTCTCTCTCTGTTTGTCCAAATTTTAATTTTCTTAAAATGGGAATAATCACAGGTCCCAAACATACCGCAATAACAAAAGAAATTATCCATGCAAAAAAAATACTCACTCTATACACTCCTTATCATTAAAATATCAAATCAATCATGTTCTCCATCGCCATACCACGAGATCCTTTTAACAATACAACGTCTCCTACCTTCAAAATATCTTTTATGGTAGAGACAGCCTCTTCTTGTGTATGGAATGAATAACAGAAACTTTCATCCATACCACACTCCAACGCTCCTTCTCTCACGTAATTGGAATAGGTACCAACTCCTATCAAAAAATCACAAGAGGATGCAGCATATTCGCCTATTTCTTTATGATATTTACCGGAATACTGACCTAACTCCAACATATCCCCCAAAATAGCAATTCTTCTAACCTCGTTCTTCTCTGCCAAAATACTTAACACCGATTTCATAGAATCAGGATTTGCATTATAACTATCATTTATTATTGTTATCCCATTTCTTTTTTCAATCTGCATCCTTAATTTAGACGGCTGAAAATCTAACAAACCTATGGCAGCTTTTTTAACATCCATTTGTAAGGCAGAGGCGACTCCCAATGCAGCTAAAGAATTTAATATATTATGTTTTCCTAGAGATGGAATTTTATAATTTACCTCAAAGCCATCTATCATGGCACAAATCTCAGTATGATCTTCTCTATAGACATACCCTTTACAAAAGCAATCACAAGAATTAGAAAAACCGAATGTCTTAATAGTTGGGCGATATAAGCCTCTATCCACTTTTTTTAAAAACTTATCTTCTCCATTAACAAAAAGAATATCTTTTTCATCCATATACCGAGTAATTTCCATTTTTGCTTCAAATATTTTTTCTTGAGATCCTAACTGCTCTAAATGAGCTGTTCCAATATTAGTAATAATACCTATATTTGGCTTAGCAACAGAACATAAATATTCTATTTCACCAAGTGAGGACATCCCCATTTCTAGAATCATCACATCAATTTTTTTGTGAGAATTTAATATTGTCAGAGGCATCCCTATCTCATTGTTAAAATTTCCTTCTGTTCGATATGCATTACATTGTGAATTCAATGCATAAAAAATCATATCCTTTGTTGTAGTTTTACCACTGCTACCTGTAACAGAAACTACAGGAACGTTTAACATATTTCTATAGGCAGATGCTAATTTTCCCAAAGATTTAATGGTATCATCCACTGTAATTACTCTAGGATTTTTAAGAGAAACACTTGAGAGAACAGCTGTAGCACCATTATTTAAAGCCATATCTACAAAGTTATTTCCATCGAAATGTTCTCCTTTAATAGCAATAAACAAGTCTCCTTTTTTAACTTTTCTACTATCTGTTGTAATACCATAGATATATTCCGAAAACATGCTATTTCCTAAAACTATACCATCTGACCAATCAACAATTTGTGAAAATTTCAATATATCCATAACTATCTCCCTCTCTTGCCGGATCTAACACTTATATTAATGCTTCATACGCATAATAGATGGCATATTTTCCTCTGTATCCTCTGTTATATTTCTATCGCTATTATTATCGGTTTCTGAAATATTTTTTTCTGTATTCTTATTTTGTTCCATAGGAGTTTCTTCCGTTTCTGAAACACCTGACTTTTGACCATAAGATGGTTTGACAGAGGAAGAATCTTCAAATTTAATATTTACCATGGAACCTTTTTTTACTAATTTATTTGGTTCAGGGAATTGTTTGATTGCCTTTCCATTTCCCGAAAAATTAAATCGTAGGCCTAAAGAGTTAACAATTTTTTGTGACTCAGACACAGTTTTCCCAATCAAATTAGGCATGAGCACTTCATCCATTTTTTTTCCTTCAAAATATAGAACTATACTTGATCCGATTGGAACAACTTCTCCAGGTTTTGGAAACATGTCTACAACTAAAGTATCATCTTTCACAGAATCAACATCTGTCGTATATTTTAAACTGCTAGCATTCAATAATACTCTTGCCTCTTTAAATGTCATATTTCTTACTTCAGGAATATCAACTTTCTCTATGTTGGTATTATTACTTACAATTGCATTTGGTGTAACTCCCATATATCTCAACGTATCTTGTAAAATCATTCCAACAAAAGGTGCTGAGTTTCCACCTCCATAGAATCCACGCTGACCACGTGGTTCATCAGTAATGACTAAAACAACTACTTTTGGATCTTCTACCGGTGCAATTCCAACAAAACTCGATATATAATACCCTTTTGGATATTTTCCATTAACAACTTTTTGTGCCGTACCACTTTTCCCGGCAACCCGATACCCAAAAATTGCTGCTTTTTTTCCACCTTCTCTTTTAACTACATTTTCTAACAAATCCAACATCGTATCATTCGTTGTCTTTGATGTAGTTCGACGCACGACCTCAGGTTCAAATCTTTGTATAATTTCACCATTATCTGAAATTACTTCTCGTACCAATCTAGGTTTCATCAACTCACCATTATTCGCTACAGCACTCACTGCCATAACCATTTGAATTGGTGTAACTGAAATACTTTGCCCGAAAGACATTGTAGCACGTTGAACAGGTCCTAATTTATCTAAGGAATAAATAATTCCTTCCGCTTCACCAGGTAACGAAATTCCAGTCTTTTTTCCAAATCCAAAGGCATAAACATACTCTAGAAATTTTTCAGTTCCAAGTCTTTTTGCCACTTCTACAAACACGGTATTAACAGACTGACCTACAGCCTTTCTAAAATCAATCGTTCCAAAAGGTATTTTGGACCAATTAGATAATTTTTTTCCTGCAACCTCAACATATCCTCTATCTACAAAAGTTGAATTAGGCGCTACTACACCTTCCTCTATACCTGCACTGGCAGTAACTACTTTAAATACAGAACCGGGCTCATATAAATCACTAACCATAGGATTTCTCCACATTGAATTAAGAACTTCTACTTGCTCTTCATTCGTTTTAGCTTTACTCATCGCTTCACGAAACCTATAATAATACAACTCATTTGGAGTTTCTGGATTATAATCAGGTTTCGCAGCCATTGCCAAAATATCTCCAGTTTTAGGATCTATTACAATTGCCATAGACCTCTGCGAATTGTTTTCAATATATGACTGCTCCATCGCTTTTTCAACATAATGTTGAATCACTTCATCTATTGTTGAAATAACATGATATCCATTCACAGGTTCATGATATTGAATGGAATGATCTTCCAACTCCCTTGCCTTAGCATCAGTAAGAACGATTTTTCTTCCAGGAATACCACTTAACTCCTTATTAAAATAAGCCTCAATTCCACCTAGTCCGACATTATCCTTAGAAGTATGTCCCAAAATATACGATGCGAATTTTCCGTAAGGATAGAGTCTTCTCGTATTTTCTTCATAAAATAAGGCTTTGTAGTGAAGTTTTTCTAACTCCATTTTTTGAGCATAATCAATTTTTTTAGTCAAAATAAATCTGGACTTGTCCTGATTTTGCTTTACTTTTTCCAAAATTTTGTTAGAATCTTCTCCTAATATGCCTCCCACATTATGAGCAAAACTTTCCCATTCTTTATCTCCCCACTTTTTTTCTTGCTTAGCTTTTTTGTCATAGGTTTTTGCATAAATAAACTCTACATATACATCGTAACTAGAAATACTAACTGCCAATTCCTTGCCGTTCCTATCATATATATTTCCTCGTTTAGGCAACACTTCAACATCTCTATATTGTTGATAGCTTGCCTTACTGGAATAGTTTCTGAAATCTATGATTTGAACCCACAATAATCTCCACACTAAAATAGATACAACCACTGAAAAAAAGACGATTGTTACCCTTAGCCGAAAATCTCTTCGTTTTTTATCTTCTATCTGTTTCATAACTAAAGCAATCTCCGTTTCAAACACAAATTAATCATTAATTTACTTTGATATAAGTAATCTTGTTTTCTTTTGGATAATCCATACCCAATTGCTCTCTGGCACGTTTTTCAATCACATCACTTCGATTATTGCTTTCCATCCGTACTTCCAATACTTCTTTTTCATTTTGCAAGTTCAATAACTCTTTATTTAGTTCATTGACATCATACTTTAATCTAACAATTTGAGTGTTTCGATAGATTAAACCAACTAATACAATTGAAAATAATCCCACAGCAACAAAAACAAGTGCCGTTATCTTTCTATTTTTTGAACTTAATCTCTTTTGTTTGGCTTTTCTTTCCTCGATAACCCCTCTTTTATTCAACTCCGTCTTTCCAAAACGAACTGATTCTGTTGATTCTATTTTGTCTTTCGAATTTTTATTATTTTTACTCTCAACATAATTTACAGTAGTGCTATTATCTAATTTATCTCCTTGATCAACATATTTTTTTGGGGTAAAAAAAACCTTGAATTTTTTGTTTTTTTTCTTATTTTTTGAAATGGTATCCGAACTCGAAGAAGCTTCACTATTTTCATTCTGCATCTTTTCTTTCATTTTACGATAAGCTTCACTTTGTGAGTTTCGATATGGATTATTTTCAAGTTTTTTGTCTGATATAATATTTTTTTTACTATCTTTTCTCAAAATAAACCCACTTTCTATTATCTGTTCTGATTCATTTATAACTTAATTGCTCCTCTAACCTTCGCACTTCGTGAACGAGGATTTTCTCTCAATTCTTCTTCATTTGGCAGAATCGGTTTTTTTTGAATGAATTTTAATCTTGCTTTATGATTACATACGCAAATTGGAATTTCCGGTGGGCAAATACATCCTGTAGACTCATCTCTAAAAAAATTCTTTACTATCCTATCTTCTAAAGAATGAAAAGTAATAACAGAGATAATTCCACCAGGTAATAGTAATTCAACTGCACTTTCTAAAACTTCATAAATAACATCTAACTCATGGTTGGTCTCAATACGTATTGCTTGAAATGTACGCTTAGCCGGATGCTGATCCTCTTCTCTAGCTTTTTTTGGAATAGCAGCTTTTATAATTTGAACTAACTCTCCGGTAGTCTCAATTTGATTTTTCATTCTTTCTTCAACAATAAATTGAGCAATCCGACTTGCCCATTTTTCTTCTCCATAATCTCTAATGATTCTTTTTAAATTTTCTTCTGAATACGTATTTACAATCTCTTTTGCACTAATTTTTGCATCACGATTCATTCTCATATCCAATGGTGCATTATAACGATAGGAAAATCCTCTATCCGGTGAATCTAACTGATAAGAAGACACTCCCAAATCTAATAATAACCCATTTATGTGAAAGATATCAATATCTTCCAATGATTTTTTTATATTACGAAAGTTATCATGAATCAATATCACTTTATCATCATAGTATTTTAATTTTATCTTAGCATTCTCAATTGCATCTATGTCTTGATCAAAAGCAATCAATTTTCCCGTATCTAATCTTTTTACGATTTCAAGAGAATGTCCGGCACCACCTAAAGTTCCGTCAACATATATACCGTTTGGAACAATATTTAACATATCAATACATTCATTTAACATGACCGGTTTGTGTAAAAATTCCATCCTTCCACCTCATAAATAAAAATTTATTAAAATTTCTTTAACTACATCTGTAATTATTTATTTTTGAAATAGGGACTGTCTAATTTTTTATTCTTTCTTATAGCCCATATTCCAAATCCGATAATAATGAGCATAATACTAATCGTTTGAGCGATTCTAAAAGAACCTAACATAAGTGAATCCGTTCGTAATCCCTCAATAAAAAATCGACCTATTGAATATACTATTAAATATATCGATACCATTTCTCCATCAAATTTTTTGTTTTTTCTAATATTGATTAAAAATAAAAATAACATGAAATCCAAAATGGACTCATATAAAAAAGTAGGATGTACTTTCACTCCATCTATCATAATTCCCCACGGAAAGTTAGTTGGCCCTCCATGAGCCTCTTGATTCATAAAGTTACCCCATCTTCCTATAGATTGCCCTAAAGAAATATAAGGTGCGTATAAATCCAAGGTTTTCCACATATTAAGTCCATATTTTCTGATAATGAAATATCCTCCGATAAAAGCACCTATCAAGCCACCATGAATTGCCAAGCCACCCTGTCTGATATTTAACATAGAAAAAAAATCTCCCTTATATACAGAATATCGAAACAAAACATAATACAGTCTTGCCCCTACAATAGCTAGAGGAAACGCACAAAGAAAAATATCCATTAGGTCATTTTCTACAAATCCCTCTTTTTTACCTTGTTTAGAAACCAAGAACACACCTAATAGCATTGCGAAGGTAATAATTATCGCGTACCATCTTATTTCTAGTCCAAAAATTTCAAATGCAATCGGATCCATAAATCATACCCCCCATCTCAAATATATCCTCATTGTAATATTAATCAACTCTTACTACTTAGGATTAATAAAAGATACAACTTTCATATCTTCTACAAAATGTTTCTCTAATCTATCTTGACAAAACTCAAGAGTAATTCCCTCTAATATCTCTCCATACTCAAACCAATCCATTCCTTGAAAATAATATGCTACATAGTTATTTGCAAATCCTTCCATAGCATCAAAAGACTTAATATAACTTCCGATTCTGCTTTTCTTAACTCGATCAAAATCTTCTTGATTCAAGCCTAGTTTCTTTGCATTTGCAATGCAATCCATAATTTTTTGAATAACAGTCGTTTCTTTTCTACTTTCTGCAGATATTAAAGTGTATCCATAATCTCTACTTGCATTATATTCACAATCTAAAGTAGAGAAAATCAAATTTTCATTGTATAACTCTTCATTCAATCCGCTTCCTTTACGGAACAACAAATCTAAAATAATTTCTGTCGAAATTATTTTTTTCATCAAGTCTTTTCCTCTAAGCTCGCCATCCATTTTTTCCTTAAATGCAATCATAAACATAGGAATAGAGATAGGAAAATCTTCTACAATTGTTTTTTGGTTAACTCTGTTTGGCTCTTCTTTCTTAAGTCGATGTACTCCTCCTTCAAACGCAAGATCATTTTTCACTGTATTTTCCACTACGCTTACAATGTCATTCCAATCTAAATCTCCAATCACAAATAAAGCCATATTAGATGGGGAATAGAAAGTATTGTAACAAGTGTAAAGTTCCTCAGGTGTAATTCTATAAATACTCTCTACCGTTCCTGCTATATCAATTCTATTATTATGGTTTATATACATTGCTTTTAATGCATTAAAAAACAGCACCCATTCCGGATTATCCTGATACATTTTGATTTCCTGTGCAATAATTTCTTTTTCTTTCTCAACATTTTCTTTAGTAAAATATGGTGTTTGCACATAAGAAATCAAATGTTTCAATCCATCATAAAAAAAATCAGTAGAAGAAAATAAATAGGCTGTCATGTCAAAATTTGTAAATGCATTGGCGTCTGCACCTATTTCAGAAAATCTTTCAAACGCATCCGTCCCATTTGGTTGTTCAAACATTTTATGCTCTAAAAAATGTGCAATTCCTTCATTTACTGTAACTTCCTCTCCTGTATGAGGACTGACAAAACTCAGATTGTTTGATCCGAAATCTGTTGCAAACACAGCATATTTTTTAGTAAATCCCTCTTTTTTCATAAAAAATAAATCCATGTTATTTGATAATTTTTTATGAAAAATCTTATCTTTTAAACGGTACATCATACTATTTTGTTTCATTACTTACCTCTCCCTTGCCTCTTAAGAAAAAAATAGTATCTAACTGAATATCATGTGCAACTCTCGCTATTTCTTCTACTGTCACACTTTGAATAGCTTCTATAATCTCTTCTATAGATTTTTCATTTTCATGTAAGGTTTGAAAATAATAAAAGTCACATAGTCCCATAACACTATCTTTCACACTTTTAAAACTGTTTATTACCAACTTCTTCCCTTGGGAAATTTCTTCGTCTGAGATGTTCTTCATTTTCATATCTTCCATCAGTTCTTTAATCAAACCTATAATCCGGTCTTTATTTTTGGAGTCTATGCCTGTTTGAATAAACATAATTCCCTTCAATTTTTCTAAAGAAGTTCCAATAGAATAACACAAACTATTTTTCTCTCTAACCACTCTGAATAATTTAGAGAAAGAACCATTTCCTAAAATAACAGAATACATCAACAACGCATAGTAATCATCATCGCGTATACTTCGATTCGTTCGATATCCCATTACCAGTTTCCCTTGTTCAATATCCATTGTTTCTTCATATTCCTTAACCACTTCTACAGTTTTTGATACAACTTCTTTTTTTATCACAAAATTTCGTTCTGTCGGAAAAGAAAAATATTTCTGAATTAGCTCTGCAGTTCTATCAAAATCCATGGTACCTTCAACTACAATATCTACTAAAGAATTAGAAAGCAAATTTTGGTATTGTTGATACAATTTTTGAGGAGTAATCTCAACCAAATCTTCCAAATAGCCCTCTTCAGCAATACCATAAACCTCTTCTTCGCACATCTTTTCAATACACATTTCTTTAGCATAATGCCCTTTATCATTAATTTTTGCTAATATAGATTCTTTAAGCACCTCTTTTTCTGTATCTACATATTTACTTAAAAAAAATCCATCCTCTAAAACTGGCGAAAAAATAATTTCGGAAAGAACAGAAATTACCGATTCCAAAATACTTTCTTCCAAAAATTCATCTTGTACAAAGCTCATCTTAAATCCAATCACTTGATTTTCACCGGACTTAAATACAGAAATCCCAAGTCTTGTGCCATACAACTCCTGTAAATACTTTGAAAGACTCAAATCTGTAGGATAATTCTTTGTTCCAGATTTCAGTACATATGGTACTAGAGAGTTTTGTGTGACATCATCCCTAGACAATTCTTTTCTAAAATAAACTGATATTATACTAGTTTTAAATTGGGTACAATCAATTTTTCTAAAAGTGATTCCATGTCCCAACTCTTTTTTTCTTATATTCAAGTGCAACCTCCTTAATTTTTAAACCGACAAAAATAATCAGTCTCTATACTCTATTTCAATATTATCTAACTGCTTTTTGAAATTTTCACGAAAAGCATCCAAATACTCTTTTCTTAACTTTTGCTGTTCTATTCTTTCATTCTCGGTTAAACCCTCTGTTTTTGATTTATGAGCAAGAGCATTAATGCGATTGATTAATTCAGGTTTCATATTATAATACCTTTCCTTTCATTTTGTTGTGAAAAAATTTTTATCTTATTATCAATTATACATTTATCTGTATTTTTTAATCAAAACAAAGCTTATTATTTATTACGTAAAAATCCATTATAAATTTCATCCTTTTATTGTATTACAAAATAAAATCTTTGTATACCAAAAACACTACTATCACAACAATATTTCTAAAAAATTATAGATAATCTCAATCAAATTTTCAAAATAGTAATTTACGAAATTACATTAGAATATTAAATCTACATAAAAAATATACATCATTTGAAAATTTTTTTATCATAATACTTTCTGGTACTCAGTATACTCTAACTCTGAAACTTAATTTTGAAAGTATAATCAAAATTGAATAAAACTAGACATTATAAAAGATTTATGACTAACACCCCTGTTCTCTTCGATTAAATCGTAATCAGAAAAATAATAAATCTCTTCTTTACATATCCGATTATATATTAAAATCAGTACTTTTATGTTACAATAGACTCCTCTTTAAATTCATTTCACTGAAATTATAATAATCAAAACAACACAAACTATACTTAAAAAAGAAAGGATATTTTGTCTGATGAGTACAAATATAACTCCTCCTATTCCAACAAAAGAAATGGAACGAGCCTTAATTAAAAAATTTAGAAAATACCTATGGTCACCTTTTATTCGAGCTATTATTGATTTTGAGATGATCAAAAAAAACGATAGAATTGCTATCGCAATTTCAGGAGGGAAAGATAGTCTTGTAATGGCTAAACTAATACAAGAATTGTCTCGACACTCTGATATTCCTTTTGATCCTGTATTTATTTCTATGAACCCAGGGTTCAGTAAAGAGAATGAATCCTCTCTTATTGCAAATTGCAAAGCTATGGATATTCCTGTACACTTTTTTCAATCAGATATTTTTGAAGTAACCACAACTATTGCAAAAGAAAATCCCTGCTATATGTGTGCACGAATGAGAAGAGGTGCATTATATGGAAAAGCTGAAGAGTTGGGATGCAACAAATTGGCTTTGGGGCATCATTTTAATGATGTAAATGAAACTACCATGATGAACCTTTTATACACCGGTTGTTTTAAAACCATGTTACCTAAGCTGAAGTCGACCAATTTTACTAACATGGAAATTATACGCCCTCTATACTATGTCTATGAAGAACATATTCAAAAATATATGAACTTTATTCAAATTTTTCCAATGGATTGCGGATGTACCGTAACAAGAAATGAAGTTCCTAGTAAACGAAAAGAAATAAAAAATTTAATTTCAGAATTAAAAAAACAAAATCCAAATGTCGAAAAATGTATTTTCAAATCTATCCAAAATATTAATATTGATTGTTGTATTTCATGGCAATATAAAGATAAAAATTACTTCTATTTAGATGATGATTATTAAAAAATAATTTTTTATTATTATGTAATTCATGAATTCACATCAACCAATGTTTTGTAAACATTATTGTCGATTATGACAGCTTTATTTTCTATGAATATTATTTTAATGTACTATCATAGTCTTTTAAAAAACTTTCTATAAAGACATTTTGTCTACACAACCTTTTTAATCTTAACACAAAAAAGATATCTTAATTAACAACTATGTATTCTGTCAATCAAGATATCTTTTCTATTTATTCTATTTTTATTCATTATGAAGCTATAGTTCAAATATAGTTTTCTGTTTGTTATTAGATATACAAGTAAACACTATTTTTTTACAATTAATTGCAATTCTACAGGTATACTTGCTTCTGTTTTTTCTCCTGCTAAAATTTTTCCAGCTGTTTCTACTCCCAAAGAACCGATTAATTTTGGTTGTTGAGCAACAGTTGCCAACATTTCTCCAGATTCAACAGCAGTTTTAGCATCATCTGTAGCATCAAATCCTACTACTTTAATATCACGGTTAGATGCTTTTATTGCTTCCAAAGCACCAAGTGCCATTTCATCATTGTGTGCAAATACAGCATCAATTTCAGGTTGAGCTTGAAGAATATTTTCCATTACAGAAAGTCCTTCTGTTCTATCGAAATTAGCTGTTTGTTTTGCTACTACCTTAATATCTTTTCCAGCAATCGCATCATTAAATCCTTGTCCACGGTCTGTAGCTGCAGATGTTCCAGGAATTCCTTCTAACTCTACAACATTTCCTTTTCCACCAAGTTGTTCAATAATATACTCTCCTGCCATCTTTCCACCGGCTACGTTATCAGATGCAATATGTGTTGCAACTTCGCCGGAATTTGCTCCTCTATCAAGAGTAACAACCGGAATGCCTGCTTCATTCGCAGCCGCAACTGCCGAAGCCACTGCATCAGAATCTGTAGGATTAATTAAAAGTATCTTCACCTCTTTTGTAATCAAATCTTCTACATTTGACAATTCTTTTGCAGGATCATTTTGAGAATCCAATACAATCAACTCTAATCCAAGTTCAGCTGCCTTTTCTTCTGCTCCTGTTTTTAGGTCAACAAAGAACGGATTATCTAATGTAGAAACAACTAAACCTACTTTTCCTCCTGTTGCAGCTTGGGCATCAGAATTTGTTTTTGCTTCTTCTCCACAACCAGCAAATACTGCTGTTACCATTAACAATGCTGTTAATAATAATGCTAAACGCTTTCTCATAAAAATATCCTCCTTATTTTTCTTTTCTATCTAATAACACTGCTACCAGTATCACTATAGCCTTACAAATCATCTGATAATAAGATGATACATCCATTAAATTGAGAGCATTGTTTAATACACCGATAATCAAAGCTCCCAATATCGTGCCAAGTACAGATCCTTGTCCCCCTGCAAGAGAAGTTCCTCCCAAGACGACAGCTGCTATTGCATCTAATTCATACCCATTCCCAGCAGTTGGTTGCGCAGATACAAGTCGAGATGATAAAATCAACCCTGCCAATGCTGCCAGAACACCATTGAACACATATGCCATTGCTTTCATTTTTTTTACATTCAAACCGGATAATTTAGCAGCTTCTTCATTTCCACCGATTGCATAAATATATCTTCCAATTGCCATATTTTTTAAAATATGCCAACATAATAAAAACACTACAATCATTATGATAATTGGTACAGGAATTCCCAATACTTTTCCGGAACCTATTTTTTGAAACATACTCAAACTATTTAAATTTATCGCATCCTTTGAAAAAGAAATCGCTAACGGTTTTCCACCTGTGAAAACAAGTGTCGCTCCACGAAGTAATGTCATTGTAGCTAAAGTGGCAATAAACGGTTGAATATTTCCCTTTGTTATTACAATCGAGTTAAATAGACCGGCAAGCGCTCCAATAACAAGGCAAACCAATATACTTACTGCAATTCCATTTCCAGTTTGTAACATCCATACTCCAATGGCGCTACTAAATGCCAAGATAGAACCTACAGACAAATCAATCCCACCGGTTAAAATAACAAAAGTCATCCCTGCAGCTATAATTGCGTTAATAGAAGTTTGTCTTAAGACATTTAACAAGTTTGCGGATGTCATAAAATTAGGTCTAATTATACTAATCGCTACAGAAAACAAAATCAAACCTAACACAGGTTTCATTTTTTTTATGGATAATTTTTTTAACATAAGATCTACTCCTTATTTATGAAAGTATATATTGCATGATTTTTTCTTGTGAAAATTCGTCTCTTAGTAATTCTCCCTTTTTCCGTCCTTCATGCATAATAATGATTCTATCACTAATTCCCAATAACTCCGGCATTTCAGAAGAAATTACAATAATTCCCTTTTCTTCTTTCTTCATTTGGTTAATCAATTCATAGATTTCGTACTTGGCACCGACATCTATCCCACGTGTTGGCTCATCCAATATTAATACATCAGGCTCTGTCATAAGACACTTTGCAATAGATACTTTCTGTTGATTTCCACCAGACAGATTTTTTATTTTTTGTTCCATATTTGGTGTCTTAATGTTCATCTTTTTCTTAAAATGCTCTGAATATTCAACCTCTTTTTTCTTATTAACACCGAAAATTGTCCTAAATATTTTCATCGAAGAAAGACTCATATTCTCCTTTACACTCATTGACAATACTAAACCATCTTTCTTTCTATCTTCCGATACATAAGCAATCCCATGCTCCAATCCAGAAAAAACTTTGTGACAATCAATCGATTTTCCATACATTCGAATATTTCCTCTTTTTGCAACATGGGTTCCGTATATTGTCTTTGCCAATTCTGTTCGTCCTGAACCTACTAATCCGGCAATACCCAATACTTCACCTTTTTTTAATTGAAACGATATATTCTCAAAAAATTCATTGCACAATTCTTCAACTTCCAAAATGACTTCTTCTGATTCCACTTTAACATAAGGAAACTGTTCTGTTAAACTTCTTCCTACCATCATTTGAATCACTTCGTCCTCTGTTAAGTTGGAAATTTCTCGTTCTCCAATCAACTGACCGTCTCTTAGTATAGTTGTTCTTTCACATATTTCAAAAATTTCTCCAATTCTATGAGAAATATAGATAATTGCTTTATTCTGCTTTTTCAAAGAACGGATTACTTTAAACAAAGTTTCTACTTCCTTGTCCGTTAATGCGTCTGTAGGTTCATCCATAACAATAATTTCAGCATTTTCAGAAATAGCTTTGGCAATTTCAACCATCTGTTGTGCCGCGATTGATAATTCAGACACAAGACTCTCAGGAGAAATAGTAACACCCAATTCCTGCAAATATTGTCCTGCTCCTTTAATCATCTTTTCTTTATCAACAATATTAAATTTTTTTACAGGTTCTCTCCCAATAAAAATATTTTCTGCAACAGTTAGGTTAGGAATTAAGTTTAACTCTTGATGAATAATAGCAATTTTATATTTTTGTGAATCCTTTACTGTCTTAATATCTGCTTCTTTTCCATCAATAAAAATATTTCCCTCATCTCTTGTGTAAATTCCGGCTAAAATTTTAATAAGAGTTGATTTTCCCGCACCATTCTCTCCCATCAAAGCCATTGCCTCACCGGCATAAGCACTCAAGGAAACACTGTCCAAGGCTTTTACCCCCGGAAATTGTTTTGAAATATTCTTTATACTTAACTTACTCATATTCATCTCTCTTCCTTAAAACCGAACTCCTGACTGTAATATTATATTAGCATAAGGACTCGCTTCACCCGTTCTAACAATACATACCACATGTTCAGACATCTTTTTCAATTCTTCGTGCGAAACAACTTCACTTGGTACTAAACCCATGGTTCTCTTAATATAATGGTCCATATTAACGTTTTCAGTATGTAATTCTTCTGCTACGATATATTTTTCTACACATAGCTCAGACAATACTGTCTCTAAAACGTCTGCAAAAGATGGCACACCTCTTTTTACAGCTAAATCAATTCTTTTTACACCATTTGGAATCGGTAATCCACAATCACCAATCAATATAGTTTGTGTATGTCCCATTTTCGAGATTTCATAAGATAAGTCACTATTTAATAATTCCGATTTTTTCACAATCAATTCCTCTTTTCAAAATGATAATGTTTCCATTCATAACCATATACAAATACTATAACATTGCTTCAACCTCATATAAATATGGAATAGACGTCTGTGCACCTTTTCTAGTAACAGAGATTGAAGATGCAATAGTAGCAAAAGCAATGGCCTTCTCTACATTCGAACTTCTTTCATACTCTACACAAAAAGCTCCAACAAATGTATCCCCTGCAGCTGTCGTATCTAATGCTACTACCTTGTTTGCCGGAAATCTTCTATTCTCTTTTTTTGTTGCAAGTAAGCATCCATCTTCACCAAGAGTAATGATAATATTTTTTACTCCTTTTTCTAAATAGTAATTAATATATGGTTCATATCCCTCCAAATTAGATGATATTCCAGAGGAAATTTTTTTAATTTCATGTTCATTCGGTATCAAAAAATCAATTTTACTCAAAGCATAATCTGACACTTCCATTGCAGGCGCAGGATTTAACACAATTGTCTTTCTTTTTTCTGCATAACAATCAATTATATACTCTACTGTAGGTAACGGAATTTCGTGTTGTAAGATTATAATATCTGATTTCTCTAACACATCATTCATACTGTCAATATACTCTTTTGAAACAGTATTATTAGCTCCCATTGCAACAATAATACTATTTCCGCCCTGTTCATTTACACTGATAACGGCCACTCCTGTCGGTTCTAAACAACGTTGAATGCCTTTCGTATTTACATTGCTTTCATTCAAAGATTCTAACAATTCGTCTGCAAAACCATCATTCCCTACTCTACCAAGCATATAGGTTTCTGCACCTAATCTACCACAAGCAACTGCTTGATTTGCTCCCTTACCTCCCGGTATGGTATGAAACTGTTTCCCGATTACAGTTTCGCCCACACTTGGAATTCTTTGGCAGTCTATGACCAAATCCATGTTCAAACTTCCTACTACACAAATCATAGTTTACCCCTTTTCATTATAATCAAATAAAACTACCATTCACATCATTATGTTGTTTCTCTCTCAATCAGTTCTGTATCTAACAACAAAACCTTATCCTCTATCTTTCCAGTTTCTATATATGTTATCAACATTTCAGCAGCTAATTTTCCAATATCATAAATAGGTTGCCTAATCGTAGTCAGTGCCGGAGAAAGATATTGTGATACATAAATATCATCAAATCCAATCAATTTAATTTTATTCGGCAAAGAAAACTCATGTAGTTCTAAAGCTTTCATCACTCCTAAGGCAATTAAATCACTTCCTGCAAAAATACCATCAATCTCAAGCCTATTTTCTAACATTTTGTTTGTTGCCTCATATCCAAACTCACTGTTAAATTTTCCAAATAAGCATAGTTCATCTGAAAAAGGAATATTATTTTCTTCCAAAGCTCTCTGATAACCAACATAACGCTCTTTGGTTGAACTGGAATACTCACCACCGGACAAAAAAGCTATTTTTTTACATCCTTTCTCAATTAAATGTTTGGTCGCAATATATCCTCCATATGTATTGTTTATCCCAACTTTTCCAATAAAATATTGCTTTTCATCATTTCCGTCTACCAAAACTGCAGGTGAATGAAATGGTAACTGCTCTTGTTTTTCCAACTGAAAAGAAGATGAAACTAAAATAATTCCATCGACCATTTTTTTTTGCATGACTTGCAAACTTGTTTTTTGTTTTTCCATATCATCATCAGTATCTAGAATAATTAAATGATATCCTCGAATATTTGAAAAATCTTCTACCGCACGAATCAATTGAGAAAAAAAAGGATTCCCTATATCCGGAACAATAATCCCTAATGTATTACTTCTCTTAGTAACCAAAGTCCGAGCAATTGGATTAGGTGTGTATTTTTGCTCTTCCATAATCTTTTTTACGCGCTTTCGTGTAGGCTCACTAATATTAGAATCTTTTCCGTTAATAATTTTAGAAACAGTCGCAATAGATACGTTAGATAACTTCGCAATATCTCTAATTGTTTTTCCCATTTTGTTTCACCTTTCAAGGTAACCGTTTTACTAAAACGTTTTCTTCAGATTACCATATTTAGAATAATTTTTAAAGATATTTTGCTATTTTTCATGAGAATCCTTGCTATACAAGGCAATCACTTCAGCAACTAGATACAAAGAACCTCCTACAACAACTGCCATATTCTTATCCAATGCTATGTTTCTAGCAATATCAATGCCTCGTTCCAAACTCTCTTCGAAATAACTATTTCTATCTAGGTTAAAATAACGTTCTTTTAACTCTTTTTGTGTCATTGCCCTCTCTGTCTGTAATGATACAAAGATAGTTTTTTCCGATAAATCAGATAGCTCTTTTATCTGTTTTTCTACCACTTTATCTTTCATCATTCCTGTAACAAATACCACACCCAAAATAATTTTTTTCTCTAATAACAATTTCAATGTTTCTTTTAACTGAAATAGCCCCATTTCATTATGTGCACCATCTACTATTACAATTGGATTCTCACCAATAACCTGCATTCTTCCGACAATAAAAGAATTTTTTATTCCTGACGAAATTCTTTCTTCCGGATTTGTAATATATCCGATTCTATTTAACAATTCAATCGCAGATACAGAAGTTGCGATGTTTTCTATCTGATATAATCCTATCATAGCGCTTTCTAAATTATTATATTTTGTACTAAATGGAGTTTTTACATCTACAAACATACCATGTAATCCAATTCCTACAATATCGGCATCCCCTACAAAATAAGCATGTGTATTACACACTTGTACTTTTTTTAAAACTATTTCTACAACAATATCACTTTTCTGTTTTCCTACAATAAGTGGTACATTTTCTTTAATAATACCACTTTTTTCAGCAGCTATTTTTTCTAGTGTATCTCCTAAAATTTGTTGATGGTCTAAACTTATAGAGGTGATAATACTTAAAATTGGATTACAAACATTCGTAGCATCTAATCTTCCGCCCAAACCCACTTCTAAAATAACAAAGTCAGGATTCTCAAAAGAATAGTATAATAAAGCTATGATTGTTAACACTTCAAACTCAGATAGTCGCTCTCCAAATTGTTCCATCATTTCTTTTTCAACCGGAATCAACTTCTCAACATATCTACATACTTGATTATCGTCAATTGGTATATTGTTTAATAAGATTCGTTCATTTAATTTCAACATATGTGGAGATGTAAATACTCCAACATCATAACCCATTTCCATCAAAATACTAGCTGTATAAGTACTGACAGAGCCTTTTCCATTTGTTCCTGCAACATGTATAATTTGTAATTTTTGATGAGGATTCGAAAAATGCTTCAAAATATACTCTACCCTATGCAAGCCTAATTTTCTACTAAACTTCGGTCTATTCCATATATATCGTTCAGCTTCTTCAAAATGCATAATACCCCTTCTTTCTTTGCAAAAATAAAGATTCTACCCATTCCATAAAACAGTAGAATCTTATAATTAATCTGCAATTTATTTTTAATAATCTCGTCTTCCAGACCTTGTGATAAATAAATTTAGAATTGAAAACAATGTGGAAGCCAAGATTGCTGACCATAATCCATCAATCGTAAAATTCGGTGTCAAAAATGCAGCCAAGGACAATACTACACCATTGACTACTAGAGAAAAAATACCTAAAGTTGCTATCGTGATTGGTAGTGATAGAATTTGTAGAACCGGCTTAATTAATGTATTCAATATCGCCAAAATAAATCCACCTACAAGTGCAGAACCAATACCGTTAATCGATACACTATCCATTAAAATTGAAATTACATACAATATAATTGCATATATAAGCGCTCTTGAAAACAGTCCATTTTCTCTCATAACCCTCATCCTCCATTTCTAAATTTTTCATCAATCCAACAAAAATACTACCATTTTAACATTCCTACTTCTCTCACTTCCACTAATGAAATTGCTTCATTTACCATATCTTCCACATCCAAAACTTCTTCCGCTTTTTCTACCTTTGATAACTTAGGCTTTGTAACAGGATGCTTCGGTAAAAATACAGTACAACAATCTTCCTCCGGAATAATAGATGTATCAAAAGTACCAATTTCTTTTGCTACGTCAATAATATCTTCTTTGTCGAAAGAAATCAACGGTCTAAATACAGGTATTGTTTTCACAACAGCATTTGTTGATTGAAGACCTTCAATTGTTTGAGAAGCCACTTGCCCTATACTTTCCCCGGTAACCAAACCTCCACAATTTCTATTCAAAGCTATCTTTTCTGCAATTCTCATCATAAAGCGTCGTGACAATATCGTCATCAATTCTTCGGGACAATTTTCTGCAATTTTTGTTTGAATCGGCAATAAATTTACCATATGAATACGAATACCTTCTGTGTATAATGACAACTGTTTTGCTAATTGTTCAATTTTCTCTTTTGAACGCTCACTTGTAAAAGGAAAACTGTGAAAATGTACTGCTTCTATCTGAAGGCCTCTTTTTGCAATCAAGTAACTCGCTACCGGAGAATCAATTCCTCCTGAAAGCAACACCATAGCCTTACCACCAACTCCAACAGGCATTCCTCCAACACCGTCAAATTTTTCTGCATACACAACATTTCCACTTTTCCTAAGCTCTACATGAATATGCAACTCAGGATGGGACATATCAACATCCAGAGGTTTTGTGCCTAGAGAAAGTAAATATCCGGCAATATCTCTAGCCATGTCCGGAGATTTCATAGGCAAAGTCTTGTCCTGTCTTTTAACTGAAACACGAAAAGTTTTACATTTTTTGTTTTCCACAAAATGATTATACAATTCTAATGCAGTTTTTTTAGCTAATTCATATCCAGGCTCCGTTTTTACCACAGGACTATAGGATACTACTCCAAATACATTTTTTATTCTATTTAGAATTTCAGTTTGAATATTTTCATCAAAATCAATATAGGTTCTTCCATCTGCTTTATATACATGATACCCCTCTATCCCATATAAAGCTCTTTTTAGATTTTTAATCAACTTCTTTTCAAATATTGGTCTATTTGCACCTTTAATTGCCACTTCACCATTTCTAATAACAATTGAATTATACATGTCTACCCTTTCCGAAATTCACAACAGTTCGAATCATATTAACATTTTTCTCTAACGCTCTCACTACAACATCCATTTCTTCTATTGTATTATATTCACTCAAAGAAAAACGAATTGCTCCTTCTTTTTCCTGTTTTGTGAATTCTAAAGCATTCAAAACATGAGAGCCTGATTTCTTGGAAGAACAAGCTGAACCGGTAGAAACACAAATCCCTTCCGATTCCAAACTATGCAAGAGAACTTCACCTCTCACACCTAAAAAAGATACATTCAATATATGACAAACGCTGTCTTGAGGGGACAAAATTTTAATATTCGGTATTTTTTTTATCAAATTGTCTTTCAAGTATTCTTTTACCGTTTCAATATATTGAGTTTTTTTATTCATATCAGGATAAAATTCTTCTATTGCAGTACCTATTCCAAAAATCCCAGGAACATTCTCCGTTCCTGAACGCAAATTCATTTCTTGTCCACCCCCGACAATATGTGGAGAAAACTTCACACCACTTCTATGGTACAAGATTCCAATCCCCTTAGGACCATGTATTTTATGTCCGGAAGCACTTAGAAAATCTATCACATTGTCATTAACAAATAATTTTAATTTCAAATAAGCTTGTACAGCATCAACATGAACGATAATATTAGGATTCATCTTTTTTACCTGTGTAGCTATTTTAACTACATCTGTTTTACTACCCAATTCATTATTGACTGCCATCAAACTAACGAGGCATGTATTTTCTGTGACAAACTTCAACACCTCATCTACAGTAACACAACCAGTTTTCAAAGGTTTAATATAAGTTACGTCAAATCCCAATTCTTCCATTTTCTTCATCGCTTGCAAAGTAGCCGGATGCTCTATCATAGATGTTATAATATGCTTTTTCCTACTTTTTTTGACAGAGAAAATTGCGGTATTGATGCTTTCTGTGCCTCCTGATGTGAACAAAACTTCTTTTGAACTACACTTTAGAGTATTTGCTATATATTCACGATAATTCTCTATTTTTTTTTGAACCAATACACCGTCTCGATAAATAGAAGATGGATTGTAATAATCTTCCTCCATTGCTCTTACCATACTTTCTAAGACCTTCTGATATGGCTTTGTAGTAGCACTGTTATCTAAATAAATCCCCATTTTCTATTTCACCCTCATTCCAATTGGTAACAACTACATTTCATTTATCAACCTAAGTTTAAATGATCAATCTGTCAAAAGCTCCTTCATTTCAAAAAAATGAATAACAACTCCTATAAAGTCGTTGATTTTTTAAATAATATATATCGCTATCAAAAAAATCGACTGTAACAAATATAGTATTGGCTACAATCTATTACTGCACTATAGATTACCAAACATCCTACTACATTGAATCTAAATATACCCACTTGAATTGGTTAATTATCGAGTTGAATATATACCAGAAAGACTAAATTTTTCAACAAGCAAACGATAACTAAGTGAAATAACCTTCCCACAAAAGGGAAACCAATAATATTCATAATCCAAGCTAAAAAGCAGTCTTTTTTTGCTGGCTACAAACTACAATCAGCAAATGTGAAAATACGTATAACCGGTAATCTAACTCAAAAAGAAGAGAGGTGAGATAATATAACATAATATAATTCAACATCCCCGAGATTACACGATTAATGGAAAGTACAAATGCATAAGCTATTATCTGTGCTAAAAAGCAACCAATCTGATTTCTGATAACTAACCTTTATAATAATCTCTTATGCTTTCTCAATTCTTCAATGACATCACAATCATAGTAGTATTTAGATGAAAAGGAGGAAATAACAGATATGATAGAATAAAGTGACAATGATTTCTCTATCATTAGTCATATAATTTCATGTTCATAAATCCCACGAACTAATCATATTCTTTCTAAAAACTCAACAGCATATATCTAATTAACTTAACGACTATCTTGTCATGAAATAAAAATTCTATTCTAGAAATAAGTATAACCATAATTATTTCTTACTGATAAGTTTTTAATAATACCAATACCATATATTATGATACATTCAAACATAACGATACATACACATTGTCACCATATCAGCTTTTATCTCACTATTCCAGTAAAAATAGTTCATTCTACAAATCAACAAACACATTTTACCAAAACAACATAAAGATAATAATCCCATGTTATTTTTCATCCAAAATAGAATTTGCTATATTCAAAGCATGATCTGAAACTCTTTCCATATTGCTACACAAGTCTAAGAACATAATTCCTGACTCTGGATAACAAACATTTTTGTTAAGTCGGGCAATATGTGACGTTCTACAATTTTTTTCAATCATATCCACTTGACTTTCTACTTGAGAGGTCTCTTCTACAAGTTTCAAGTCTCCTGTTTCTCTTGCTTTCAGAGCAGTATCTAAAGATCGAATGACATGTTCTCTAATTACTGCAATATCATTCAATGCATCTTCAGAGAAATCCAATTCTCTATCAATAACCAAAACTGCTAATTCTGCAATATTTTCTGCATGGTCACCAACACGTTCAATATCATTTACAACATTAAATAAACTATCTACTATAACTCTGTCATGTTCCGATATTGTTTGATTAGACAACTTAATCAAATATGCAACTAATTCTCTCTCTTTCTTATTAATCAACTTTTCTAAATCAAACGTTTTTTTGATGGCAGATTCATTTTTATTGATAAAACCATCCAATGCACTTTCCACAGATTCCTTAGCCATATAACCCATATTGAGACATTCAGATATTGTATTATCCAACGCAATGCTTGGTGTTTCTAACATACGATCATCCAACCTTGTCATATATGCGACTTGTTGTTTTTCATCTTCAGTTTCAGGAACAATTTTTTGTGCAAACATCACAATAAAACCTGCGAAAGGAAATTGAACAATCACGTTGATAATATTAAATAACGAGTGGGCATTCGCAATTTGTCTGGAAATAGAATCAGGATTCATCGATACTACGATGTTCATAATCGGATAACTTAATATAAAACAGAATAGAATTGTTCCGATAATATTAAAAACCAAGTGCATAATCGCTGCTCTCTGTGCATTTTTACTGGCACCTATACTGGAAATTAACGCCGTGGTACATGTTCCTATATTATCTCCATATAGAATAGGTAGTGCAGACGATAACGGTAGTAATCCTTGTGATGCTAGTGCTAACAAAATTCCAATAGAAGCAGAGGAACTTTGTAATACTAAAGTTAGAAAAAATCCCATCAAAATTCCTAAAAATGTATTATGACCAAAAAAAATCAATAAATTCCGAAAGCTTTCGTAATCTCTCAACGGTGCCATAGCACTCTTCATAAAATTCATTCCAACAAAAAGAATTCCAAATCCTATTAAAATTTCTGCAATATTTTTTGCTTTATTTGTTTTTTTGATGGTCATCCATAAAACACCAATTCCTACAGATATTGGTGCCAGTGCCTCCAAATTAAAAGAAACTAACTGTGCTGTAACCGTTGTTCCAACATTTGCTCCCATGATGATGCCAATTGCCTGATTTAAGTTCATCAAACCAGCATTTACAAATCCTACTACCATGACAGTCGTTGCAGAGGAACTTTGTATAATTCCTGTGACAAATAACCCTACTAAAACAGAGATGAATCTATTTTTTGTAAGTAATCCGATGATATGTTTCATCTTTTCACCGGCAGCTTTTTGCAAGCCTTCTCCCATAAGACTCATTCCATACAAAAACATTCCCAGTCCCGCAAAAAGCATAGGAACAATCTCTAATACCATTTTAGCCCCCTAAATCATACAAAATCATTAAACACACGATACACAACACAACACATCTTCTATATCGAAGTTAAAGTCAAGAAAGTTAGTCATTTCTTCTTCTAGGATACTTTTTAGAACAAAAAAATCTTTTTTTAAATTCAAATCATCTTTTTTTATTTCAACCCGTAATCTATTTCGCACACCTTTATCCAAATATTCAACATCAGTTTTATGAATCCACACCATCATTGTAGTATGCGAACAATTCAGTTCTATTCTATCATTATTTTCAAAAATATGAAATAAAAAAGCATTTTGATAAGGCACAAAATCTTCTAACACAATATAATTTGACATCGTCTTATCTCCTTTTCGAAGTAATTTGTGGTATCGGTTTAGAAATTTTTGTTTCACCAATTTCAATATAAGGTACTTTCCTTAAACTGACATGAAACTGGTAGACTTTTTTCATAAATATTACTGTTACGCTTTTTTTGTCTAAAAAACGATACAATTTATCACTATCTCCAATAATTTTCACTTCATACTCAGGTCCAATCTCCGTGTTGTTGATATCCAAATGACTACCTGCCAATGTAATTCCTGATAAGTTTGTGATTTGTTGCCCATTGATAGCAATCGTTTCCGCTCCATTTAGCCTCAGTTCATTAATCAATAAGAGAAAAATTTTTTTATTATCTATTTTCAAGGCAATATTTTCATCTTTTCCGGAATCAATAACAAGAATGACACCTTCCCCAGTTATCTTACTTTCCCCAGAAATCATCTTCAAATATTTTAGCCTTTTTTTGAGTTCTAAGTAAGACTCACTTTCCCCTAGTCTATCGTGCTCCAACTTTCGTTTCTGATGCTCAGCAGAAAATATTTCTCGCTTCAAATACTTGATTTCATGCTTCTCCTGATTGATTTGATTTGTAATTTTTCGAACAGGATAAGAGAGTTCTCTACTGGTATTAGAAGCACTATTTATTTGCATTCCGAGTAAAATACCTAACACAATTGCCATCACAAAAATATATAGTTTACCATTTTTTATATGTGTCAAAATACCATGAAACTGAAATAAATCTCCACGTAGTTTGTTTCTCAACTTCATTCACATCCAAATTCTTATACCTACATTCAAATCATACAACAATCCCCATATACAAACATTTATTCTTCGTCTATTTGCACACCATTCTCTGCAAATATTTCTATCATCTTATTCCAAATTTCTTCCTTACCTGTTTTTTTCAATGAAGAAATCATAAAAACTTCTTCTCCATTCAAAAGCTTTAGTTTCTTTCGGATAATTGAAATGTTTTTCTGTAATTGACTTCGATTTATTTTATCAGATTTTGTAGCAATAACAGTAATTGGTATATTCCAATGATGAGCAAATTGATACATTTGAACATCACTATCTTTTGGTTCATGTCGAATATCTACAAGAAGGAACAAGTGAATCAAATTAGGAGATTCAATAAAATACCTCTCCATCATTTTTCCCCAACCTTCTTGCTCTTCTTTAGATAGTTTAGCATATCCATATCCTGGTAAATCAACAAAATAAAATTGTTCATTTACAGTATAAAAATTTATTGTTCTAGTTTTACCCGGACTTTGGCTTACCCTGGCAATACTTTTTCTATTTAACAATGTATTAATTGCAGAAGACTTACCTACATTAGATCTTCCAACAAAAGCAACCTGTAAAAAGTCATCATCCGGATAATGTTTGGGACTGGTTGCGCTTAAATTCATCTCAACACTTTTTATTTTCATAGTCTACTCCCTCATATCATTCCGGAAACAACTGAAAAAATGCAGTTGTCTCCAATAACTAAAGATATTCTATGTTAACAAAGCAATATCCAACACTTCTTTCATTTCCTTTACAAAATGGAAACATATATTCTCTCTTACATCAGCCGGAATTTCTTCAACATCTTTCTGGTTATCAAACGGAAGAATAATTTCCCTCACATTAGCACGATAAGCAGCAAGGACTTTTTCCTTTATTCCACCTACTGCCAAGACTTTCCCTCTTAAAGTAATTTCTCCTGTCATAGAGATTCTTGGCTTTACAGGAATCTTTGCCACAGCAGAAAGCATAGCTGTAGTCATAGATATACCTGCAGAAGGTCCATCTTTAGGAATTGCACCTTCCGGAATGTGAATGTGCAAATCAACTACCTTATAAAAATCAGACTCAACTCCATACTTTTCTGCAATCATTCTGAGATAAGAATACCCTGCTTTTGCTGATTCTTTCATTACGTCACCCAATTTTCCGGTTAATTCCAATTTACCGGTCCCCTTTAAGCAAACAACTTCAATATTTAATGTTTCTCCACCTACTTGAGTCCAAGCCATACCATTAACACTTCCAATTTGAGCTTGCTCATCAGCAACATCATGTCTGAATTTTATTTTACCTAGATAAGATTCTATATTTTTTAAAGATATAGTTACACTTCTTTTCTTACTATTTTTTAACTTGTCAATAGCACATTTCCTACACAATTTTCCAAGTTCTCGTTCTAAGCCTCTCACTCCGGATTCACGAGTATATCCTCCAATAAGACATCTCAATGATTCTTCATTCATTTTTAGATATTTTGGACTCAAACCATTTTCTTTACAAACCTTTGGAATTAAAAAATCTGTACTAATACGAATTTTTTCTTCCTCTGTATATCCGCTTACTTCAATTAATTCCATTCTATCAAGCAGTGGGCGAGGAATTCCTGCAACAGAATTTGCAGTTGTAATAAACAATACTTTTGATAAATCAAAAGGAAGTTCCAAATAATGGTCAGTGAATTCCTTATTTTGCTCAGGATCCAGTACTTCCAGCATAGCAGAAGCGGGATCTCCTCTAAAATCTGATGCCATCTTATCAATTTCATCAAATAAAAATACAGGATTATTTACTTTCACATCTTTAATAGAAGATATCACTCTTCCTGGAATAGCACCTATATAAGTTCTTCGATGTCCTCTAATCTCAGCTTCATCTCGAACTCCACCCAAAGAAACACGAACAAACTCTCTACTTAATGCGTGAGCCACAGAGCGCGCAATAGATGTTTTACCAACTCCAGGAGGTCCCACAAGACATATTATAGGAGCTTTCAAATTTGTTGATAACTGTCTTACAGCTAGAAATTCTAATATTCGCTCTTTAACCTTAAATAATCCATAATGTTCTTTATTCAATATTTGTTCTGCTTGCTCAATATTCATACTATCCTCTGTATGATTATTCCAAGGCAAATCGAATATCATCTCCAAATAGTTTCGTAATACACTACTTTCAGCAGATATAGACGGTAATTTAGCATATCTTTTTATTTCTTTTTGTATTTTTTCTCTAACAAAATCACTCACTTCTAACTTTTCTAATTTACCGGCATATTCTTCAGCTTCATCAGAAACACTTTCTTCACCCAATTCTTTTTGAATTGCTTTCACTTGCTCTCTTAAATAATACTCTTTTTGGAAATGATTAATTTGACTTTTTACTTCTTCTTCAATTTTTACCTCAAGCCCCAGTATTTCCAATTCATTTAGCAAAACCACATGAAGCATCTTCAGTCTTTCAAAAGGAAGGTGTTCTTCTAACAGCTCTTGTTTTAACAACGGTTTCAGATACAGAGAAGAAATAATCAAATCAGAGAATATGGAAATATCATCAAGCTCTTCCAATCCCAGCAAAACCTCAGGAGAAACACGATTCTCCAATTGAACATACCTTTCGAAAAGTTCAAACACAAGTCTTCTAAGTGCCTCTTCTTCCTGAGTAATATCATGTAAATCTTCCGGAAGTCTCTCTACATTAGCTATGAAACATGAATCTTCTTCCTCAAAGTTCAAAATTTTAGCTCTATGCTGTCCCTCCACCAAAACTTTTACGGTGTTTCCCGGTAAACGAAGCATTTGTTTCACTTTGCTTATCGTTCCTATTTTAAATACATCATCTTCTGTAGGCAAATCGATATCTGCTCTTTTCTGAGAAACTAAGAAAACAATCTGATTGTCCTCCATTGCTTTCTCTATCGCAGCAATCGATTTTTCTCTTCCTATGTCGAAATGTGAAATTGTGCTTGGGAAAACACTCATTCCTCTAAGCATAATTACCGGTAATTTCATTTTGTTACTTTTTCTTCCCATCCTATAATACTCCTATCTATTCCTATAAAATGTCTCAATATCTTAATCAGAAAAAATATATCATGTCTATCATATATAGTATCCTATATAATTCAAAACGATACTTATTCAAAGTTATCATTTTTTTAAATATTGTTCAATACTTTTTTGTATTTTCAATTATCCCACTTCTTAAAAGATGAAAACAAATCTTTTCTTTTCATTCTTCTTTACAATCACTTCTCCAAATATGAATATAAATAAAATCTGGTTTTTATGTTTATCCTTAAATATCTCTACTTTTAAATAGTTTATATGTATCGAAACATTTTATTACTCATAATTTAAATTCATTAAGTTTATCTCAAGAATATTTGCAAACAAAAATACATCCGTTTTTTCTATCATTCGATATTTCTTTTTAAAATTTTTCAGAGATAAAACTATCATATTTGTATAAAACTTATCTTCTTGTTTGCTTCAAAATCTCAACTTTTCCATCATTATGACACAAATGAAAAGTATAGGAATATTCCGTTTTTTCGTCTAAAATTTGATTTTTAGATTCAAAAATTTTGATTTTAAGGCATTTATGTCAGTAATATCCATTATTTTTAAATTATTATCGTACATAAAATTATAAATAACTAATAATATACGGATTTTTATTTTTACAGGATTACTATTTTTTCTTATAATCCTTTATCTAGACTCTATATCTATGTATTTTTCAATCATACAAAAGTTACAAAATAATTCAAAAAATCTTTTTTATTTTAAAAAAAATAAAGGATTTATTGAATATTTGTAGAATGAATAGTAGTATATAAAGAATATAGAGTTATATAGCGTCAAAAATTAGAAATGATCTGTTCAGCACTTGTCGTACTGAAATAAATCTAAAAAAGGAGGTGGATGTAATGAGGTTTATTATTTTGTTTTCTTTTTCGTGTTCAATTTTATTTGTTTTTGTAAAATTGATTTATTTAATCGTGACTACTATGGAAGTTCCAGAATTTACCAACATTAAACAAAAAAGAACGGAATCTTATGAGTATATAGCACATCAGAGAAAGAAACGTCATACTCCACTACCAAACAGTACATCGTCTACTTTTACTACAAAAAAAGCAAGACAAGCGACAACAAAGTCTCGTTCTTATAAAAAATATGCTGCTCAAGCATCAAACTCCAATAAAATCAAAAATAGATATTAATCGTCCTATGAACTTTGAAATAAGTGTTCCTTAATTATTTAGGAATACTTTTTTTATATAAATAAAAAAAGTAAAGTCTAAAACTTTGTTCCTAGTTTTAGACTTTACTCTTTTAAATTTAAATAATTTCTGTTACATAAGTTTTAATTTTTTTAATAAACTAATCATCCTTTGCCCTTTTGATATATTTTTAAAATCATCTTCCTCTACAATTTTGCATTTTATCAAAGCAACAATATAAAATGTTCCAGCAAATATAATTCCAATCAATGTTGCAAACTTATTTGCAGCAGAATCAGACATGATAGTAGTAAGTGCAATAGATGCTACTTTATAACTTATCCTTGCAACACACCCCATAACAACAGTTACCGCTACAGGGCAAACAAATATTTTTTTATAATCAAATTCTACCATTAACAACTTCTTAACAGCAATAAAATCTAAAAAAGCAGAAATGACATATGCAACTACAGTACCAATTGCCGCACCTTTTACTCCAAATTGTTCATTTGTAGTCAATAAATAAGTAATGATTACTTTGAATACAACACCTATCATAAGATTTAGTACAGGAACATGTGCTTTTCCAACTCCTTGTAAAATAGCCGTCAAAACTTGAATCAAACTCAAGAAGACTACTCCTAATGCAGCAATAAACAAAATTTGTCCTGCCAGCTGACTTGGCTCTCTAGGAAACAACAAACTCATAATAGGCTCTGACAAAGACATTAAGCCAATTCCTGTCGGCAATCCAATCAATAAAGCCATTCGAATAGATAGTAATACATTTCTTTTTGCTGATACAATATTATTTCTGGAATACTCATACGATATAATAGGAACAATACTCATAGCAATCGCTGATATCATAATAGAAGGTAAATTTACCATAGTAGTAGCCATACCACTTAATTGTCCCAACATGGAATTAGCCTCTAATTCACCAACTCCACTTCTCATCAACAAACCAATTACCATGCTTGCATCGATAAAATCCATAATCGGTTTTACTAATGCTCCAATAATTACCGGTATTGCAATAATCAAAAGCTCTTTAATAACAGGGAAAGCATTTTCCTTTTCATAGTGATCACAAATTTGACACTCTTCGTTCAAAGTTTTCTTTTCTCTTAAATAAAACCACATCATAGCTAATAGACCAAAGAACGCTCCTCCGGTTGCACCAAATGAAGCTCCAGCAGCACCGAACTCTACTCCCTTATTTACCATGATAAGAGCTAATGTCAATCCAAGTATCACTCTTCCCAATTGCTCCAAAAGCTGAGAAATTGCAGATGGAAGCATTGTATTTCTTCCTTGAAAAAATCCTCTGTACGCTGACATTATTGGTACGAAAAGTAAAGCTAGAGATAATGCTTTTAAGGAATATACCGCCTTTGGATTTTCCAGCATATTTCTTGCCAAAAAATTAGAAGATAAAAACAATCCCAACGAAGTAATAATACCTATTCCAACCATCAAAGGCAAAATAACAGAAAAAATTTCATTTGCTCCTTTTACATTTCCTTTAGCTCTTCTTTCAGCTACCATCTTTGAGATTGCAATTGGAAATCCTGAAGTTGCAATTGCTAGCAACATGACATAAATAGGATAAGCAGAACTGTAATATCCCATTCCCGTAGACGCAATGATAGAAACTAACGGAATCTTAAAAATGGCTCCCAATACTTTTACTATAATACCTGCTATTCCCAATATAGCTGCACCTTTTACAAAACTTCCCTGAATCGTTTGATTTTCCAAACAAATACCTCCTAAAAACATCATTTATAAAATATAAATATTCTAATTCAATTTTTTGTTTCCATGATAAAAACTTATTAAAAATTTTACTATAATGTAAATTCTAATCAACGCTTGTTATTATAATAAATTTGGACTGATTTATCAACAAAAAAAGGTACTTTAGTCTGTATTTCTCTAAAGTACCTTCTTCATTTTTCATAATTTATTTTTTTGTATTGTTATCAGTCTGTTCTGTAGCTTCTGTTCCTGAACTTTCTTCAGTTTTCTTTGCTTTCTCTTCTTGTTTCTTAACGAACTCTTCTCTTGCTTTCTTGATAACATCTTCATTTTTCTTGATTTTTGCTTCTTTTTTCAATCCATCAATCACAGACTCATACTTTTGATATTGTAAATTTGACGAAATTGCTTGTTTTACATCCTCAAATTTTTGAACATTTTCTTTTTTATCAAATACTTTGATGATATGGAAACCAAACTCTGTTTCGACAATACCACTAGAAACATCACCCGGTTTCATAGAGAATGCTGCATCAGAGAACTCTTTTACCATAGTACTTTTATCAAAATATCCTAAATCTCCTCCATTTTTTGCAGAACCAGGATCATCAGAATATTTCATCGCTAAATCAGCAAAATTTTGTCCGTTTTTCACCATTTCCAATACTTTTTCTGCTAATTCTTTTTTCTTTGCTACTTCTTCCTTAGGGAGGTCTTCATTCTTATCAAAATCTTTTTTTGCAAATAGAATATGAGAAGCTTTTACCTGTGAAGATGTGAATTCATCAATATGTTCATCATAATATTTTCTAACTTCATCTTCTTTTACCTCATTTTCTGTCATCAAAGTATTATAATATTTTTTTACTGTCAAATCTTTTTTAACTTGTTCTTTCAGAAATTCATCGTCTATACCATTACCTTCTAAGATAGTCTTAAATTGTCCTTGAGAATCGATTGACTTTTTCAATTCATCAAATTCGGCATTTACTTCCTCTTCCGGAACAGTAAGCTCTTTTTTAGCAGCATCTTGTAAGATAATTTCATCATCTATCATTTTCTCTAAAATTTCTTCTTGAAACTTTTGTGAAAATGTCACACCGGACTCGATTTCTGTATTCCATATATCCGGTCCAAATTGCATTTCATAAGATGGGGAATATAATCCTAAAGTCTTCTCATAAAGATCTTTACTAATCTTTTGCCCATTCACACTTGCTACGGTATTTCCTCCAACACTACATCCGGAAAATAGTAATGTAGCAGAAACTACACTTGCTATTACTTTGTTCCATTTCTTCAATTTCACTCACTCCTACTTTTTTCATTTTATGATGCCATAATTGGCTACAAACTTTATTGCAAAACTTATATACTTATTCATTATACCACGATTTCTAAAAAATCTATAATGTTTTTCACTAATTTACTACTGTCTTTTTGCGAAAATGCTTTTTTTGTAATTAATTTGTTATCCTTTCCTATAAAATACACCATAAAATTCTTTTGATATATTTTAGTAATCTTCCCTTTTTTTCCTAATGCTCTTAAATAAGATACATCTAACAAAGTCATAACAGGAATAGGAATTTCCCCAAATCTATCACAAAGCTCATCCATCAAGTCTTCGTAATCCTCTTTTTTAGCAATCATCGCAATTTTTTTATAGATATCAATCTTCTCTATTTCATCTTCAACATAATAGTTTGGAATATATCCATTCAATTTCAACTGAATTTCGGTTTCGATTTCTTCGATTGGAACTTCTCCTTTGTATTTCTTAATTGCTTCGTCAAGCATTCTTACATACAAATCATATCCAATATTTGCAATATGACCGGACTGACTTTCACCAAGAAGGTTTCCTGCTCCTCTAATCTCCAAGTCTTTCATCGCTACTTTAAAACCCGATCCAAATTCTGTAAATTCTCGAATTGTCTTCAATCTTTTTTCTGCAATTTCAGTCAATACTTTTTCTTTTTCATACATAAAGTAAGCATATCCTTGCTTGCTTGATCTTCCAACACGTCCTCGCAACTGATACAGTTGTGATAACCCCATCTTATCTGCATCATATACAATCATTGTGTTGGCATTGGAAATATCCATTCCTGTTTCTATAATTGTTGTACACAACAGAATGTCATACTCTCTATTCAAAAAATCTACCATAATTTGCTCTAATTTTCTAGGTGACATCTGACCATGAGCTACTGCAATATCAGCATCAGGTACGAGTTCTTTCAATAAGGCATGGATTTTTTCAATTGTTTCCACACGATTATAAACAAAAAATACCTGTCCCCCTCTTGCAAGTTCTCTATCTATTGCGTCGGCTATAATATTGCTTTTAGCTTCTGTTACATACGTGACAATCGGATGTCTGTCTTGAGGTGGTTCATTCAAGATACTCATTTCTCTGATTCCTGATAAGGAAAGATGAAGTGTTCTCGGAATAGGTGTTGCAGACAATGTCAAACAGTCTATATTCATTCTCATTTTTTTTATGGCTTCTTTTTGCTTTACTCCAAATCTCTGTTCTTCATCCACAACAATTAATCCTAAATTTTTATACTTTATCTTATCAGAAAGGATTTTATGTGTTCCAATGACAACATCTACGCTACCTTTTGCCAAAGATTCAAAAGTCTCATTTACTTCTTTGGTTGTCTTAAATCTACTAACTAAATCTACCCGTAATGGATAGTTAGAGAATCTTTCTTTAATTGTTACATAGTGTTGTTGTGCCAAAATTGTCGTAGGAACCAAAAAAACTACTTGCTTTCCATCCATACACGCCTTAAAAATAGCTCGAATTGCTACTTCAGTTTTCCCATAACCTACATCTCCACACAGAAGTCTATCCATTACTCGACTACTCTGCATATCATTCTTAACTTCTTCTATCGCCTTCAGCTGGTCGTCCGTTTCTTCATAAGGGAATGCATCTTCAAACTCCCTCTGCCATACAGTATCTTCTTGAAAACAGTATCCTTTTTCATTCTCACGAACCGCATATAATTCTACCAAATCCTGAGCAATCGCCTCAACTGCTTTTTTTGTTCTTGCTTTTGACTTTTTCCAATCAGAAGAACCTAATTTACTTAATTTATATGCTTGCTCAGCAGAATTTCCAATAAAACTTTGCACTTTATCCATTTGCTCTAATGGAACATATAAAGAGTCTCCACCATAATATGCAATCTTAATGTAATCTTTTTTGATTCCATCAAATTCTCTTTGTTCAATCTCTATAAATTGTCCAACACCATAAGTTTCATGAACAACATAGTCACCCTTTTTTAATTGTATGAAATTTTCAATTTTCTTACCATCATATTTTTTCCCATTTTTTATTCTCTTTTTTTTCTTTCGATTTTGAAAAATATCATTTCCGGTGTAAAAAGCAACTTTTGCATCTGTAAATAGAAATCCTTGTTCAAAAAAACACGAATGCATCACTACCGTACCTTTTTTTAAATCCATTGTTTTATCTTGTAATAAAATAGGATGAATCTCCGAATCAAGTAATTTATGGTAAATGTTTAAAAAACTGTTTTCATTATGATCTAGAATGAAAATAATATATTCTTCTTTCATTAAATATAACAGTTCGTCTACAAATTCATTTAAACGACCTTGAAATTTAATACTGTTACGTGTATCTGAATGTATTAAAACCTTAGGTTTGAAGTAAGATAATTTTTTAGGAAAATAAGAATGTAACAAAAGAGATCTATCATTTAATTTTTTTTCTACAACCGCAGTTCCCCACAACAAATTTCCACAAGACTTCAGAGTTTCTCTATTCTCCAAACTGATTTTAAACAATTCGATAAACTCATCTTGAATATTCTCAATACGCTCCAACACTCGATTGCTGTCAGAAACGATAACAAAAACGTCTTCATCACAATACTCTAACAGACTAACTGACTCTTTCCCGTACAACAGGTCAATATATTTATCCATTCCCTCAAAATAAGTAGAATCCTTCAACATCCGAACTTCATCTAACAAAGATTCAGACAGCTCATCTTCATGCGCTATCTTAAATTTTACATTATCAGGATATAATAAAGATGCTGCTGGATAAATTACTGCTCTTTTCTCGTTCTCTAAGGACTTCTGAGTAAAAACATCAAAGGTTCGAATGGAATCAATCTCATCATCAAAAAATTCTATCCGGTAAGGATCCTTCATAGAAGGTGTATAGATGTCTACAATACCCCCTCTAACAGAAAACTGCCCTACTCCTTCCACTTTGTATTCTCTAGTATATCCTAAAGAAATCAACTTATGGCAAAGATCTTCCCTATCACAAATTTGACCTAAAGAAACAGAATATATACTTTCCTTAAATCTTTTTGGTGGCATATATTTTCGATTTAATTCTTCTCCTGACACTAGAAGGATATCATATTCTCCATTTAATAAAGATGCCATTGTTCGAATATTTTCAGAATCTTTTTCGTGATTTTTTGCATCAATATGATAAAATCGAATTGACTCAGTGTCTATTGTTACAACATTCAAATCCAGCTTTTCAAATGCTTCTTTGCAATCATTTACTTCCTTTTTGCTTGATACTACAAACACCACTTTTTTTCTTAACTTTTCAACTAAGTATGCCGTATGCAAAATTCGTTGTTCTGTTAAAAACCCATCCACAGAAATCGGAAATTGGCCATTAGAAATTGCTGTGTCAATTTTTAAAAAAGGTGCAAGAAACTCTAAATTCTTTACCAATTGTTTCATTCCACATCACCCTATCCATTGTACCGCGTCATAGTTAATTCAATCCCGTCTTTCATTAAACATTCTATCGCATCTGCACATCGTTCAATTGATTCTGCAACAGAAGGAATCTCTTCTTTCAAAAAATTTCCCAAAACATAATCTGCAAGATTTCCTCTCCTATTTTCACCGGAGATTCCTACTCTAAATCTAGGAAAATCGTCATATCCCAATAAATAAATGATATTTCTCATTCCATTGTGTGTCCCGGAACTTCCTTTCTTACGAATACGAAGTTTTCCAACTTCCAAATCAATATCATCATAAATCACAATCAATTTATCATGGTCTACCTTATAGAAAGACATAAGCTCTCTTACAGATTCTCCACTAAGATTCATAAATGTTTGTGGTTTAACCAAAACCACTTTTTCTGTTCCAATTCTACCTTCTCCGACAGATGCTTTGAATTTAAGCTTATTAGGAATAATCCCCGTTCTTCTTGATAATTCATCTATTGTCAAAAAACCGATATTATGTCTTGTTCTCTCATATTTTTTCCCCGGATTACCAAGTCCTACAATAATATACATATAACCTCCAATTCACGCCAAAAGGAGTCTATTGTCAATAGACTCCTTATTTCGTTCTCTATACTCCCACAATCTTTATTGCCTCTTCCACCAGCAAACGAATTCTATCTTGTTGATTCACAAAATGCAAATATCCCAATAACGTCTCAAACCCCGTAGCATAACGATATTCCATAGGGGATGCATTCTTAGGAATCATAGAATGTTGATTTCTTCCTTTTTTTACCCAAGCCCATTCCTCTTCTGTTAAAAAATCCATTTCATGTAATTTTTGGACAACATTTGCTTGACTGCTTGCTTTTGCAAAAGAAACAGCCTTTCGATGCACAGCATGTATTTTCATATTGGGAAATTTACGAATAACATAATCTCTGATTGCAAACTCATAAACACAATCTCCCATAAAAGCAAGTACAATCGGATTAATAGAATGTAATGGAAACAATTCTTTTTCTAATCTATTTTCTTCCATGTAGTACCCTGCCTTGTATCTAAAACTTCTATTCCCATATCATGCAACTGCCCTCTGATTCGATCTGCTTCGGCAAAGTTCTTCTCTTTCTTAGCTAGATTTCTAAGTTCAATCAATTCATTGATTTTATCTTCGTCCAATCCATCAGCTTTTTTCTTTTGAATAATATTCAATACATTTGTCAACTCACAGAAAATATTTAAGCATTCCTGTAAATACTCCTTAGAACTTTTTTCACTTACAGTAGTGTTGATAAATTTAGACAATTCAAAAATAGCTGAAATGCCGTCTGCAGTGTTCAAATCATCATCCATCGCTTCAATAAACAAATCTCGATAAGAAGGCAATTTGGACATCGATTCTTTTTCATCTTCGTTTATCATACCCTGTGCCTGTTCCAACAAAAACTCAACTTTATGCTTTGTATTGTATAATCTTTCCATTCCAGCTTTTGCTGCATCCAGCAAGTCTTGGCTGAAGTTTACCGGATTGCGATATTGTGCACTTAATAAAAAGAAACGAACTATTTCCAAATCTATTTCTTCAGAAATTTCTCTTACTGTGAAAAAATTATTCAACGACTTGCTCATTTTTTGATTATTGATATTAATATATCCGTTATGGAGCCAATAATGAGCAAATTCTTTCCCTGATCGCCCTTCACTTTGAGCAATCTCATTCTCATGATGAGGGAATGTCAAATCCTGACCACCTGAATGAATATCAATTGTATCTCCTAAATACTTTCGACTCATAACGGAACACTCAATATGCCATCCGGGTCTTCCTTCACCCCAAGGAGAAATCCAACCTATTTCTCCTTCTTTTTTCTTCTTCCAAAGTGCAAAATCAGAAGGACTTTTTTTTCTATCGTCAACATCAATTCTAACTCCGGCATTCAACTCTTCCATATTTTGTCGTGACAGCTTTCCATACCCATCAAAACTTTTGGTATCATAATAAACATCACCATCAATCTCATAAGCATGCCCTTTTTCAATCAATTCTTTTATAAACTCAATAATATCCTCAATACATTCCGTTACTCTTGGATGAACGGTTGCTCTTCTAATTCCCAAACCATCTGCATCAATAAAATACTCTTTGATATATTTGTCCGCTACCTCCAAAGGTGAGATTCCTTCCTCATTCGCACGATTGATGATTTTATCATCTACATCCGTAAAATTTTGAACAAAAGTAACTTCATATCCTCTGTACTCCAAATAAGTTCTCAATGTATCAAAAATAATAAACGGTCTTGCATTACCAATATGAAAATAATTGTATACTGTCGGTCCACAAGAATACATTTTTACCTTATTCTTTTCAATAGGTACAAACTCGTCTTTTCTTCGAGTTAATGTATTGTAAAAACGCATAAAACAAACGCCCCCCTACTTTTTTCTCTATTATAGACTACTTATGTTATTTTTACAACAAATGTCATTTTGACATCAAAGCATACATTTTAAAATATTAATTTACTCTCCAATGTGATGTAAAAACTCATAATTTGCATTCAAGGGTTTTCCTTTTGTAATAATGGCACTTCCCAAACAAATTTCTTCATCATAAAAAACAGCAAACTGTCCGGGAGTAATGGAGCGTACCGGTTCATCGTACACCACTCTTACCTGTCCATCCGGATGCTCATACACTGTTACCGGAATATCTTTTTGTCGATAACGAAACTTAGCTGTTCCCCTAAACGGGAATTTGGGTTTTTCCGTAATCCATACTACATCCTCTCCCAACAACTCTGTTGTATATAAAGATGGATGTTGTTCCCCTTGTGCAACATACAAAATATTCTTTTTCAAATCTTTTCCCGCTACAAACCAAGGTTCTCCACTTCCAACACCACCAATTCCAATTCCCTTACGCTGACCTATTGTATAATGAATCAAACCGGTATGTTCACCTATCTTTTGTCCATCTACAGTTAACATAGGTCCCGGGTTTGGTTTTAAGAATTGATCCAAAAACTTATCAAAATTTCTTTCTCCTATAAAACAAACACCTGTCGAATCCTTTTTCGTTGCAGTATATAGGTTATGTTTTTCTGCAAGTTCCCTTACTTCTGACTTTTCCAAATCAGCAATCGGAAAAATCGTTTTAGAAAGAGCTTCTTCTGTAATTCGAGACAAGAAATAACTTTGATCTTTGTTATTATCTTTTCCTCTTCTAAGATAATACCTTCCTTTTTTTTCCATCACACCGGCATAATGCCCCATTGCAATATAATCAGCTTCTAATTTTAGCGCATAATCCAAAAATGAATTGAATTTAATTTCCTGATTACACATCACATCAGGATTTGGAGTTCTTCCATGTTCATATTCATTCAAAAAATAAGAAAATACCCTGTCCCAATACTCTTTTTCAAAGTTAACCGTATAAAAAGGAATTTCAAGTTGTCCAGCCACCCTCATCACATCTTCATAATCTTGTGTTGCTGTACAAACCCCACCTTCATCCTTTTCATCCCAATTTTTCATAAAAAGTCCTACAACTTCATACCCTTGTTCTTTTAAGAGCACCGCAGAAACGGAAGAATCCACTCCTCCGCTCATGCCTAAAATGACTTTTTTTGCCACAATATACTCCATTTCTATACTCTAAACATCTCTTTTATATACATAATATATCATCATAACTTCTCATCTTACACCAACTGAGCAATTAATACATCTTTAGCTATATTCAGTGCATCATTAATTTTACTTACATCTTTTCCACCCGCTTGTGCCATGTTGGCTTTTCCACCACCGCCACCTTTTGCGATTTTTGCTACTTCCCTTAAAAGATTTCCACAATGTGCTCCTTTTTCTACTGCAGTTTTTCCCGCCATAGCAATGAAATTGATTTTCTCATCCTTCTTTGAAGCAAGCACCACCACAAGAGTATCATCCTTATCGACCAAATTTTGAGCAATATTTCTCAAATCATCAGAATTGACATCTTCAAACTCTTCAGGCAATAACTTCAAATCACTAACATCAATACAATGAGACATAATGTTATCCATATTTGATTGTAAAATAGTATTTTTAAGTTGAGCAATTTCTTTTTTTGCTTCTTTTAAATCTACAATCTGATGTTCTACTTTTTCAGCTAACAATTCTTGTTTTGTCTTCATTTTTTCAGATAAATCTTCCAAAAGACCCTCTTGCATTTTTAACACTTCGTATACTTTCATTCCTGTGACCGCTTCAATTCTTCTTACTCCGGATGCAACTCCTGACTCTGAAACAATCTTAAACATCCCAATTTCAGAAGTATTGCTTACATGTGTTCCACCACAAAGTTCAACAGAATAGTCGCCCATAGATACTACACGAACTGTTTGTCCATATTTTTCTCCAAAGAGAGCCATTGCTCCCTTTTCCTTCGCCTCATTAATTGCCATTTCTTGACACGTAACTTCCAAATAAGAGTAAATTGCTCTATTAACTGCAAATTCAACTTCTTGTATTTCTTCTTTGGTCATTGCTTCAAAGTGGGTAAAATCAAATCTCAAACGATCTGGTGTTACAAAAGAACCAGCTTGTGTAACATGATTACCCAATACTGTACGAAGTGCTTTATGCAAAAGGTGAGTCGCTGAATGGTTTCTCATTGTTTCATTTCTACGAGATTGGTTTATCTCGGCAATCATACTGTCACCAACAGAAATTTCTCCTTCAACAACTTCCCCGATATGCATAATAACATCATTATTTCCTTTTTTGGTTTGAAGTACAGAAACCTTTCCTCTTTGACTCTCTAAGATTCCAATGTCTCCTACTTGACCGCCACTTTCCGCATAAAACGGTGTTCTATTCAAAATAAAGATAGCTTTATCTCCCTTTTTCGCTGTTTGAATCAACGCATCCTCTTGAACAATACTGATAATACTTGCTTCTTCTGTAAAACTTGTATATCCCTCAAAAATAGTAGGTTCTAAATCCAATGAAACACTATCTTTCTTCCAACCATCATTATCACTGTCTTTTCTGGCACTTCTTGCTCGACTGCGTTGTTTTTCCATTTCTTCATAGAAACCGTCTTCCTCCACAGAAAATCCTTCCTCTGTCAAAATCTCTTTTGTCAAATCAAATGGAAATCCAAACGTATCATAAAGACGAAATGCCTTTTCAGGACTCATCATCGTTTCATTAGTTTCTTTCATACGATTCATCTCTTCTCTCAAAATTTCTAACCCTTGATAAATCGTCTCTTCAAATTTTTCTTCCTCTACTTTAATTACCTTGTAAATATATTCTTGTTTTTCCTTCAATTCTGGATATGCATCAGCATTGATTTCAATAACTTTTGACATCAATTCATGTAAAAACGGTCTGTCCATACCTAATAATTTCCCATGTCTTGCAGCCCTACGAAGAAGTCTGCGAAGAACGTATCCTCTGCCTTCATTAGATGGAATAACACCATCTCCAATCAAGAAAGTTACTGCACGAATATGATCTGTAATAATACGGATGCTGATATCCTTCTTCCTATCTTTTCGATATTTCACATGTAATAACTCTTCAATCTTATGAATAATATCCTGCATAGTATCAATATCAAAAATACTATCCACACCTTGCAACATACAAGCTACACGTTCTAATCCCATTCCTGTATCAATATTTGGATGAGGCAATGGAGTCAAAGTCTTATCTTCTTCCTTATTAAATTGAGTAAATACTAAATTCCAAAATTCCAAGAAACGATCACAGTCACATCCGGGTTTACAATTCTCGTCATCACAACCGAATTCAATTCCTCTATCGATGTAAATTTCCGAACAAGGTCCACACGGACCTGTTCCAGTTCCTATTTCCCAAAAGTTATCATCTTTTCCTAATCTTACAATCCTATCTTCTGAAACACCGATTTTATCTCTCCATATATTATACGCTTCATCATCTTCTTCATACACAGTTACCCATAAAAATTCCGGACTGATTTCCAAAACAGTGGTAACAAATTCCCATGCCCATGCAATTGCTTCATTTTTGAAATAATTACCAAAAGAAAAGTTTCCTAACATTTCAAAAAAAGTCGCATGTCGAGCAGTAATTCCCACATTTTCAATATCTCCTGTACGAATACATTTTTGACAGGTAGCCATTCTATTTTTTGGCGGTTTTTCAATTCCCATAAAATAATTCTTGAGAGGTGCCATTCCTGCATTAATAAGTAATAGACTGTTATCATTAATTGGAACTAAAGGAAAACTTGGACTCACATAGTGATCTTTAGTTGCAAAAAAATCTAAATAACTTTTTCTGATCTCATTAACAGACTTAAATTTTAACTCCATTTTTCTACTCCTCTTTTTCAAAATACGATTCTTCTATAAATTGACATAGATACTATCTTCGATTCTAAAGATTCGAAAATCATCTTCATCAATCTTCTCATATAACAAAAAACATAAAACAAATACTACCAATAATTCTAATAACCAAAAATAAAAAATACCCTCATGTCATATTTATTTATGACATAAGGGCGACTCATCATCACGGTACCACCTTACTCCAGTTTGAAAGCTTATATTACCAAACTATCTTATTAGAACCGATAACGGGATTCCATACCGTTTTCCATTACGAAAATTCTCAAGGAGAGCTTCTCTTTATCACTAACAAAAGCTTTCACCAACCGCTTCTTCTCTAAATGTAAGTAAAATAAAGATACTAATTCCCATCTCTGACAAACTATTCTATTTGACACAAATCTTTCTTTATATTATAGGAAATGAATTACAAAAAGTCAAACAAATTTTTCCTTTGACATCTTTATTAGTTATGTTACTCTTCAAAAAGAACCGAAATTGGTTACCCCATCTGGCAATTATAGCCTCAGGCCTTGGAACCATTTTTCGGTTCTGTTTTTATTTTAATCGAAAAATATACACGTATCAGTTTTTATACCACTGTTTATTTCTATTATTCTGTTTCAATTATCAGCGCTGATACATATCACTCTATATCTAACATTTAAGAGTGGTAATATAACTATACAAATTGTTGCGAAGAACAATGATACATTTTATTTTGTCCTATTTTAAATACTCACTTCACAACTATACCCTATAAACAATCAGAATCTCATATTCTCTATATAAATAATCGATATTTGTTGTCAACGAAAAAAGATATGATATTAAATTCAATAAAAATTTAATATCATATCTTTTCAATTTACTGATAAATGACCTATTGGCTATCCGCACTAATACACAAATTCTTCTGCCAATTTAGTTTTTTCTACCAAATTATTGTATAGTTTAGATTTCATCATCAGCTCTGTATGAGTTCCGATGTTTTTTACAACACCGTTTTCAATCACAACAATTTTATCTACGTTTTCTATTGATTTTAGCCTATGAGATATGATGATAACCGTTTTATTTTTTATCAGCTTATTCAAACTTTCTTGAATTTTCTTTTCGTTATCCACATCAAGACTTGCAGATATCTCATCTAAGATAAGTATCGGCGCATCTTTTAAGAAAGCTCTTGCGATAGAAAGTCGCTGTCTTTCCCCACCGGAAAGTTCTGCACCGTTTTCACCTATCAAAGTATCAAAACCGTTTGGTAATTTTTGAATAAAATCCATACAATTTGCCAGTTCAGCCACTTTTTTTACTTCTTCGTCAGTAGCACCTTTTCTCCCAATTCTAATATTATCCATAACAGACACATTGAACAAGGTAACCTCTTGAAAGACAATCGAAATTTTTTGAAAAAGTGAGTCTGTCGATACATTTTGAATCTCCTGTCCTCCAACCAAAATTTCGCCGCCTGTACAATCGTATAATCTGGACACTAAACGCAAAATGGAAGTCTTTCCACATCCGGATGCACCCACTAATGCTGTCACTTCATTTTGTTTTGCAACAAAACTGACATCGTTCAATACTTCTGTATCTGCATCATAAGAAAATGAAACATTTCTAAACTCTACATTGAAGTTTTGCATCTCTACATCCTTCCCTTGTTGTACTTCCGTATTCTTAATTTCTCTAATTCGTTCTACTGCAGGATCGATATAAAACAGTTCCAAAATCCCTTCTTTAGAGATATCAAACAACTCTTTTACTTTGATTGCTCCGATAATATAACCAATCAAATATAATAAATCGATTTCATTATTTAAGATAAGTATAATTCCTACCAAAATAACTACCGCAACACTAACAAACGCAAACAAAGAAGAGATTCCTAAAAGAAGAACCGACCCAAGCTCCTCTTTTAAATGAATTTTTTCGCTTTCTTCCATTTGACGATACAAAGTATCCTTAAATGTTTCAGTCAAATTGAAACTGCTGATTTCCTGTTGTAATTCTATCGTTTCTTGAAAGCTCTCAGAATTCTCCCTCAGCACATCATAATATTTGGTAGATGCCTTAGTCCGATTATTTTTTCCAAGGGGAATAAAAACAAAACTGACCAAGGTTGGAATGATAACTGCCAATCCCATTTTCACATTTCCTATCAGCATCAAAATTCCCATAATTGGAAAAAACAATCCCATCCCCAAAACTTTTGGGATAGAATGACTGATTGCATGCTCAATTCTCTCTACATCTGACATAATTGTCTGAGAAAGATCGGACAAATTATGTTTTGAAAAATATGCAATTGGCAGTTCTGATAATGTTTCTGAAATTCCGACTCTAAGATTCGCACTTTCTTCATAAGTTGCATTATACAAATTAACATATTCTTTGGATAGCAATAAGTACATCAAAATCAGTGTGACGATGGCAACAACTATATAAAAGATAGGATTTTTTATATGATTCAAAACCAATTGATCTACAATCATCATTAATAAAAACATCGGCAAAAGATTGACACAATAGGTAAAAAAACAAGCTACAGTTGCCTTTACAAGATTTTCAGCCCCTTTATCTGTCAAACAGAATCGCTTTTTATAATAATTTTTCATTTGCAACCCTCCAATCATTTGCGCTATTGTAAAGAGCAAGCAGCTTGTGATACAAACCGTTTTTCTCCAACAACTGCTTGCTGTTTCCTCGTTCTACAATCTTTCCGTGTTCCAAAACAAGGATTTCATCCACTGACTTAATGCTTGTCAGTCTGTGAGCAATCATAATGACTGTTTTATCTTTCATTAAATTTTTAAATGCTTTCTGAAGTTCATATTCATTATCTGAATCAATGGAAGCACTTGCTTCATCCATAATGATAATATTTGATTTTTTCAATATCGCTCTCGCAATTGCAATCCTTTGTTTTTCACCACCGGACAGATAGACACCTTTAGAACCGATAATCGTGTTCTCTTTATTAGGAAATTTATTTATAATCTCATCACACCCGGCTAATTTCATAGCATTCAAAACTTCTTCTCTTGTAGCATTTTTGTCAGCTAAAGATACATTCTCATAAATAGATTTCTTAAATAATTTGCTATCTTGAAATATGAATGAAATCGCTTCGACAACAGCTTCCTTCGTGTAAGATTCCAATGGATACCCACCTATTTTGATAACGCCGCTATCCACTTTATAGAATCCCGATAAAAGTTTTGCAATTGTTGATTTTCCTGAGCCTGAGTGTCCAACCAATGCATATGATTTTTTTTCGTCTAATGAAAAAGATACATTTTCCAGCACTTTATTTTCATTATAAGAAAAAGTAACATTTTCGAATTCTATATTGAAATTCTCAAAAATATTTCTTTGACCATAGCAAAGCTTATCCAACTGCATCTTATCATAGAGTTCTTCCAATGTTTTTACTGCATATCCCGCATTAAATATATTCATTCCCGCCCACATAATCTTCATAAAAGAAACCATCATTACTCCGCTTAACAAAAAGACCATAATAAATTCCACAGCAACAAATTTTGGTTCTTCCAATCCGGTAAGAAAAAATGCAGACGGTATTGATACAATCGCAACAATTCCCAAGAAAATCCACTGATACAAAACATATGGTTTTTTGCAACTGAGAGAATACTGATATGCATATTTTGAGTAATCCATAATTGCCGTATAGAGGGATTTGAAGGATTCTACCTTTGTTCCGAATATCTTTACTACCTGCATTCCACGAATATACTCTACCGTCTCAGCACTCAATTTATCAAGAGAAGCTTGGTACAACTTCATAAATTCTCCGTTTCCCATCATTCCCTTAAGCAACAATGCACACGATATACTGAGAACCAAAATGATAATCCCTACACGGACACTTACAGCAAATGAGAGTATCAGTGATAAAATCGGAACCAAGGCTGCTTGAGTATTATCAGGGAGCATATGCGCTACAGCTGTATGAGTTTTTGCTGCATTATCATCAATCGTTTTTCTAATAAAGCCTGATGCATTTAAATCAAAAAAACGAAAACTCGCATCCATCAATCCGTCAATACCTTTTTTTCTCAAATTCGTTTCTAAGCGAAATGCCAGCATATGAGAAAAAAGTCCTGACACAAGATATAAGATTGCACTCAAAGTAAAATAAATCACAATGCGAATTGCATATAGTTTCGCATTTTCAAAATCGGAATTTACAATCAATTCATTCAAACATTCAAACATCAAATAGTATCCATATACCAAAACAAATGCAGATATAGCAGACATTATGATTGATATGTAACCATTGACTTTAGATTCCGGAACATATTTGAACATCTTTTTATATACATCCATTTTTTACTCCTTTCTATTCTTCAATATCAAAATACTTATTTATTCAAGTAAATCTTAAGTTTCTTTGAAACTGTAAAGTTACAACATTTCTCTTTTAATTACTTTATTACTCTACTGTTTCATTATTTTGTATCACTATACCTTCCTATCTTATCTACATCGACGGTTGCGTCTATAACTATGTTATATCTCTATCTTTAATTCGTCAATATTGATTATCAATATTGACGAATTAATTTAAATCATATAATTAAACTTTCTATGTCAAAAAATTAGTTTAGTATCATCGTACTCAGGACAATAAAAAAGCACCTTTTACAGTGCTTTTAACCTATACAGATTCTATACAGTTGTTGTGACAGTGTATCATCGGCAATCATTGAGTGCAAATACTGAAAAATTCTCTGTGAATCTGGCATATCTAATGCTTTTGACTTCTTTGAAACTTCAAATTTTTTCTTATCCTTATCATAGGATATGATGCCGTCAAGATTATTATTCACTCCATATGCGATACTGATATTTGCTTCAGTTTCCGACAATTTCTTAACTTCCCAAATCAACACTATCACCCCCTTATTACAGTATTTTTGTTAAATTATCTTGTGCTATTATATACTTCTCCATTCGTTTTTGTCCTTTTCTGAAACCGTCTTTAGTCTCTTTGAATTTGACTTATGTCTAAGATCACTCAATTTAACAACTCTCGCAATTTCATTACATTTCAAATTATTGATATAATCAAAATAAGGAACTTTTTTATCATGTGTCAAAAGATTTAAAGCTTCCTTTTGTTCATCTGTAAGGAAGTTTAATTTTTCCATCAGAGTATCCGCATCTTCAACAACATCATGCAACAAAGCAACAATTTTCTCATTCATTCCTTTTTCACCAAAAGAGACCTTTAACGGATGAAAAATATATGGTTTCCCTCCCTTATCCTTTTGTCCTTTATGAGCAATCATTGCTACTCTAAGTGCTTTTAAATAGTTGAGCATCAAAAGGCCTCCTCGCTTATATCTTCAGTATATACATCACCACTTAAAATACATCCATATAGATATGAAAAAATAATTTTTTAGTTTCCCGGTTTAATAAAATTTTCCTTACCGATTGTCAAAAACGCATTATCCCAATCTTGTAAAAATTCTTTGATTTTTTCTTATCGTTCAACTTTATTCCAATAAGTTAACATCAACCACAAAATATAAACTGTTCGAGAATTGCAAAACAAAGTAACACACCCTCAGTATTATTTTTTAAAATCTTCATTATACCATATTTTTTGTGAAAACTACTTGTATGAAATTTTCGCTATACTATCCCACCAATGTCGTGTTTTCTATCTCTCCATCGACATCAATACGAACTTCTATCGCATGACCTGCAAAAATTTCCTTTTCATCTCCATAATACAATGTCATCTCACCCAACTCACTGACAGATAACTCTCCCAGATATAATGAATGATAAAAATACTCTTCTGTTAAATCATCTTCTTCCTCAGAATCTATCCAATCTTCAGCTGTTTCCCACAAATCTTTCACGATAAATTCTCGTATTTTCGAATCTCGTTCTTCTATATTTTCAGTAAATCTTTTTAGATGTGAAAAAGATTTCGGAGGCACATTTCCATCTTGATTTGCATCGAACATTACTCTAACTCTGTTTCCATTAAAATCAACACTTCCTTCAAACTTTGAATACGCTCTGTTTAATATAAACTCCCCTATTGTGTCTTTGATAACAACCGGTTTTAAATACTCTTCAATCAATGCTTCTAATCTATTATCCGAGGCACTATCATCAATATAATCCAGTAGAGCGTAGCAGTTGTTTAATACTTCTCCCATATATGGTTCCAATATCATAGGAGGTCTTTTTCTACATCTAATATGATGTATTTTATATGGTTCAAAGGTGTAAATCCAACCTTTTTTCTCTTTTTCCTCAGGACTAACCAACCATTCCAGACGCCCTTCAACAGTAGAAAATTCATTTGTTTCAACATTTACACATGCAGTAAAATGAGTACACGGACGATCATAACCATCTTTTAAGGCTGCTGCACCACTCACACTTTTTAAGGTAACAATCAACAATTCAACAACTTCTCCACAAAACTCTTTCTCAAAATCTTCTACTGTTTTATTGAACGGATTTTTTAATACATTACTCATAACTTTTCATCCTCTCTCATTATAATAACTATAATAATTTAAATTTTAATTTTTTACCAACTTATACTCCTTGTATTGTACTATCCCATCATTTTATGAAGAAAAGCAGTATATGTTAATATCAAAATGACATTAGTAATTAGTATTACTGCAAATATCACTTTTTTCCTTGTAGGTGAATTTGGAAAGTCATATTGAACAAAATATGGCAATACAGAAAACAATGGAAATATCGATATAATCATCATCGGATAAACCGGGAAACTTGAATTTAAAAAACGTGAATGTTTAACCCAATATCCCCATTTTGGAAATAAAAAACAACTTACTGTAAAAAATATACAAACACCATGTAAACATATCAAGTACAAAAGATATTTTATTTTTTGATTCTTCATATTCACGACCTCACTCATTCCCATCACGTGCTACTTCAGTTGAAACCTCAAATCCTGTCATATAATTTCTCTCATCAAAATCAATGTAAGCATAATACTCATTCCAAAAAAGATGATCACTCCATGATGACCATTTAATACCATAATGTAACTGTGTGACATCTTTCGTATTACTCGGAGGAACTAACCACAATTTCTCATCAAATGTTTTTTGCAATGTTTCCAAATTTAACAAACTGAGCAACTCCATATTATCAAGACGATAATTCATAGCATTTTCTCTTGCTGACGTAATACAATTTTCATCACATTTAAATTGGATAATTTTACAATCTTCCAATACAATCTCCTTAGTTTTTTCCCCATAAAGACCGATACCGCCCATCACAACACCATCTTTTACAAGAAGATAAGGAGAATCGTATATGGTATTACTATTTCGTCTAAAACCTTTTTCGACAAGAACACTCCTATCACAAGGATACTTTTGAAAAGCTCCGGAAGAAAGTATTGTATCATAATCCATATCATAAGAATCATTCTGCTTGATATAGATATCAAATCCACCTGACACGATGTCGGAAACAGTTGTATGTGCCATCGTGATTTCTGTATCATTAATCGTAAACACCGGAGCTTTTACCGGTACACCGATTATAATATATACCATACACATAAAAAATGAAAATATCACAACAGTCATTATTATAAACACTGATCTCCCGGTACGCTTTCGTGCATTAAAAAATGCCATGACAGGAGGCAAAACAATAAATTTTGCCAAATTAGAAAATCCGGAACCACCCCTATCTATCAATCTTACAGCAAAAAGTAATGCCACAAGGATAACAGATACATATACTAACAATTCCCCAAATCTCATCTTTGAAGTATTTTCTTTCTCGTTTACCGCTTCATCCATCAATGATTTTCCACCTGAAACTGCTCGTTTCATATGATAATACATTCCTGATATAATCGCTAAAAAACTAAGTCCTAAAAATAGAATTAGTATAATTAAAATGAACCTTCCTCCCATTCGATATCCTCCTTATTTTTTATATATTCTAAGTAAATTCTCCTGTACTTCTGATAATCATTGTTACCTAATTACCTCAAATAACGAAAGATTATTGTGTATATCTACATTACTATATACTTTTTCACTGTATCTTACCATAATCATTTAAGTCTATCCGTCTGTATCGTATTACACAATCTTCAAAGATCTGCTGTTACTCATAAGGATTATGAATTTTTTTGATAATCTCATCTTATTGTAGTGATTCCATTCAACTGAAAATATTGGATTAGGATAGAATTTCCTTAAATAATCAGTTATAAATGACAGATTCGATTTTTAATCAATATCTCCTATCACCGCTACACCTTTTTCCGGAGGAAAGAGGAAACAAAGTTTCTCTATAAAAACATCCAAATCATGCATATCAAAACTTTTTAAAATAATTTCCCTCTTGTCTCTAAATGTAAAAGCATATCCAAAGTATTTGCCTTTTACAAAAAGTGAATTTAACAGTAAAGGTTGTATCGCATATAATTCATAAAAAAAGACTGTTTTCTCTCTTTTTTTTCTCTTGAAAACAATTCCGTTTTCAAACAAATCAGCTTGTGTCCACAAATCAAACTCCCAAGGTAATATCAGCTTACTTCTTGACTTTGATGTAAAAATATGACTACCAAGTTCTGTTGTTTTAAGCCGTTCCTCAGCTTCTATTGTAAACATAATTATTTTAAATTTATACCGAGGTCCGACAGGCGGATTAACCATCTTCTTAATGAAAAAAACTCCCAATATTATAAGAATACTTAAATAAATAATTTTTGTTCCGTCCATCCCCCATATCCTCCTGATTTTCTAAAAATATCACATAGTAACAATGCCCATAAATCATGAGTACAAATTTACCTGAATGAATTCATGCAGATTTTATCATACCACTCAATATCTTTTTTTCTATATCATGTATAGTTTTGTTAACAAAAGCCTCGATACCAAAACTGCACCAAACCCTAAAATTTTAATGATTCAGCCAATAAGCTAAGTGTATTGATATAGCAACTGTATCATAACTTCAAAGAAACATCAAAAAAGTAAATACTTATTCATTTCCGGATATATCAAAATTTTTAAATTATCTATTAAGAGTTACACCTTAATCAAAATTCCAGGTTTAAAATCCAATGTGGAAACTCACAAATGACTCTTCAAATATCATAGATTCTCTGTAATGATGAAAAATACATTAACTTCAGTATTTTTCTTTTCATCTTTTGTAAATGAAAAAATCTATATCATCCAATTAAATATTGTCTCAAATAAAATTGAGATAGCAGAATCTCCATTTTATTCTCTCATTTTAAACATCAGCCGGTTCTGAACGTAGTTCAATAAATTCATCCTTAGTATTATCATACTTAAAATAATGTAACATCCACTCTCTACCTGCAAAATCAGGACTGTTAATATCCTTGAAAAAACTAGTTGTACCAACATACATCCCATCTTCTGATATTGCAAAATCCTCAACTGTCCCAGAAATATTTGTTCTAAAATACTTTCCATCTTTTACACCAAAGATATGTGCCAACGAGCCCGAACCACCAAAATTTTCTATCCAAACAAAGAACTTTTCATCGTCTTGTCCTACTATTTCTCCGTCTCCTACAAAATCATTTTTAACCCATGTTTCTATTACAAAATCTTCCTTTTTAGGATAAGGAATCTCCTCACAGTTTCCTTTACCATTTATAAAATACAACTTTGCTACACGTTCATCAGCAGCAGTACTCTCATCTGCGGATACCCCAAAAGCTTCAAGAGTTCCATCATTATCATAATCTTCACAAAGAAAACTGACTTCATTATCACCCTTTGTAATATTTCTTTGAAATATTTTATGTAATTTTGCTTCCTGAGCAGTTTTATCTTCTTTGGAAACTTGATTCTCAATCACATCATTTTTATTACTTAAATCATCTTTATCAGACAAACGGCCATTATCAAATAAATTAGCACACGAACTAAAAACTACCAATACTATCATCAGACCAATAACAGATATCCATTGTTTCTTCATCATAAACCTCCCTAACGATTAAATCACAGTTCATTAAAGTATATATAAAACCTATAATAGCATTATAACACTACTTACAGAAAAAATATTTACTCTTATAAAAAAACGAAACTACTACATGGTGAAAGAAAATTCTTTATTCTTCATATTATGGTATGTTATATCATTTAACCATATTCTATCCAATAATTTTCTACTTGACGAAAATAATTGATTCATTTATACTTCACTAGAGTGGATACAGTGCAAATGAATCAACATGAACTTATTTATTAAAACAGAACATACAGAATATGAAAAATCAATAGATTACATTTGAAAAAACAGTTTGTGCAAACCAGTTCTTTCAATATTCTATGTCTTGTCCTGCTTCGCTTAAAATATTCAACATTTCAGTTGCATAAAAAATATATCGTAACTTTCGCTGTAAATACAAACACAAAGTTTTTTAAGAGATTCCACTACAAAATTCAAATGCATAATATATTGGAGGTCTATTTATGGAAAAAAAGATGTTTCAAACAGGTAGAGGTGTTGCAATATTAAAGTCAATACTTCTGGCGATTATCATTCTATTCTTTAGTATTATAGGAATATTTATGTTGAAACTTAATTTCACAGGAGAATTTGTTGAAGATTCTCAGACATTTGGAGACTATGTATACTTAGATGCAATCTATGCCAGTCAACCGTTTGCCAATGATGATGACGGTAGTAAATATATGTTTGTATCAATAAGAGATGACCAAGACATCATTCATGATTATATATTTGGAATCTCTGATAAAGATTTGGCAGAATCCGGTCTTGATAAACTTGTGGAAGCCACATATTCAAAAGAGCCACAAAACATACAACCTATTCACTTAACAGCTTATGTGAAAGAATCAGATGAAAAACTGAATGAATTTGCTTCAGAAGCTTATATCGATTATACCGGCGATAAAACGATAACAGATCCTATGAAATACCTTGGAAATTTTTGTTTAGTATATTCAAATGACAGCTTTTTCAAACGAATGAATTTTGGCGACTGGATGACGTATTTGTTCGTTGCAGTTATAATTATTTTATCTGCTTTCGAGCTTGTTAAAATCATTAAAAAACAAGTAAGAAAAGAAAATAAAATCGCATATTGTAAAGAGCTTTATGAACGAAATCAAGATTATGCACAAGGAATGTCTGAAATCAATCTTCCCGATACCATATACTACAAACAACTGAAATGTTACATTACTCCAAATTATATAGTAACATTCCAAGAAGGATTAGAAGTATTCCGAATTGAGGATATCAAAGAACTGTATGGTTATGATGAAGTAAATCACAGTATACTAATGGGAATTTTATTCGGATGGTTTGCAACCCGTAGAGCAAACCACTATTTGGCTGCTGTTACATCCGATAACGAACTTCATCTTTTTGCAAAAACATCACAGATAGGAAAAATTCATAATCAAGTCGTAGCACAATTGATACAAAAAAATCCTGAAATTTTGTTAGGACGAAAAGGTGTTTTCGCTTCTGACTTGGAACAAGATTTAACTAACTTGAAACTTGTTAAAATATCCGGATTTTACGGAGATTCCGGTGTTTGGAAAGGCCGTGTAAAAGAAACATTTATATCTTAAATATTACCATTGTCTAAAATATCAATTTTTAATTCTGTCATAAAATTGATAAACTGAGAAATTCCCCGCACAAACGCGGGGAATTTTCACATTTTTAGGTAACCTTTCTTTACATTTTCTTCAGTATCATCAGCTTCATCGAAACCGTCATAAGGCGCTTTTGGATCGTGGACTTTAGGTTTTCTCCTTAATGAGTTACAAACTTCATCGATATGAGCAAAAGCAAAGTCCATGTCATCCGTCCATCCGGTATGTCCGGTAATAATTTTTAATTTGAGATTTCTTTTCCTTAGGATATCTTCCAATCTTTTAAGAGATTTAATTTGAAGATTACTATCTTCTGCAAGCGTATTTAAAAATGCATAACCTCCATCTGCTCCAAACCAAATAGTATCTCCTGTAAATAAATATGCATCATCAACCAAATATACAAGATGTCCCCAACTATGTCCAGGAACAAGAAAAGCTTCTATCTTAATATCCCCAATATAAAATACTTGCCCATCATCAATTAAAACTTTCCGATTATCAATCTTCACTTGAGGTAATTTATGTAACCCCCAAAATACTTTACGACATCTACTACCTTCCAAATACTCATTTTCAATTTTTCCGATATATATTGTTGCTTCTCTGAATAACCTATCACTATCTATTTCAATCGCTCCAACATGATCTGTGTCTTGATGAGTAATTAAAATCTCCTTGACATCAGTTGGTTTGATATGAAGCCAATTCATCTTTTCCGACAGTCTGTCATAGTTATAACCTGCATCAATCATAATCGTATGATCATCTTTTGTATAAAAATAAACATTTGCAACATATTCCCTAACACAAGTGACTTTTTCATCAATAAAACCTGTATTTAGAGGTTTAAATATTTCTTTTCCACGAAATAAAAAAGACATGAATTTCACTTGAAAATTTGAATCTTTTTTTGCCATGATAATTCGCCTATTTTCCTTTCTAATTCAAACTACAATAAATGGATATCCATCATCACAAACTCATCCTTCTATCCTATATCATTGCAACTATATAAGAATAGTATCCATATGATAACCACTCTGTATACCAATAGATATCGATAACTTTTTGAGAAAGACATGACAAACACTATGACTTCGTCAATAAAGGCAATATTATTAGAAAACAAAGTCTAGTATCCTATTCCTATTATTCTGTTCCTTTCCATATTCTATGTAGAACCTAAATTTAACAGAACACATCATATTACAAAAACTTTATGTTTCTCTTCCATTAACAGTAATATCTTTCACTCTGAAACCACAAAAAACTACCATATAAAATTACACTACTCTCAAACAGCAACCGCTAAAGGTCCACTCTTCATAATGTTTGACTACCATATGAAATTACACTACTCTCAAACCAAACCTCAAATCACTACATAAAAAAATCGGTTTGACTACCATATGAAATTACACTACTCTCAAACCAATACAAAGAAGAACAGGAAAAAGCAAAGGTTTGACTACCATATGAAATTACACTACTCTCAAACTTGCTTCCTCTTTTAACACAGAAAAAGCTTGTTTGACTACCATATGAAATTACACTACTCTCAAACAAACATTCTCGTAAAACTAAACTTTCTGCGTTTGACTACCATATGAAATTACACTACTCTCAAACACAATTCCGATGCTGTCGTCGGTGGAGTAGGTTTGACTACCATATGAAATTACACTACTCTCAAACAAGAAGTAAGTTTGACAGGATTAACAAGACGTTTGACTACCATATGAAATTACACTACTCTCAAACTAGTCAGAG